>JBDRBN010000122.1:0-23085 GCA_043822785.1 Pseudomonadota bacterium | reverse complement strand
ATAACGAGGCTTGTGCAGATGAACCTCTTTCGAAAATTGTCGCTCGGCGATCTTCTCCATCGCAAATTCGCACGCTTCAAACCGCCGAACGTTCAGAATCAATTGGCATTTCAACTACTTTAAACCGGACACTACTGAGTTAACAGATAATAAAAAAAGGTGTCGGACGCTTTTGTTGCTGCAACTCATTGTTATATAACGCAAAATAAGCGTCCGACGCTTTTATTGCTGCAACCGTCTGTTTTTAAGGAATAATTTGGGATTTAACCGATGGCGTCGACGTTGAGCTTTTGGCCGGCAACATAGGCAGCTTCTATTGCCCTGCTGTCACCGCGATACATGAGCAGAGAAAGGATTTCATCAGCACCCAGCTCAGAAAGTCGATACCTGGGATCTATTCCAGTGATATCTATCACGCAAAAGTCTGCATATTTTCCCGAGTCCAAACTTCCCACATCATTTTCCATAGAAAGCGTTTTTGCGCCAGCCTGAGTTGCCAGCCAAAACGCCTTCTCAGGCGTTATCTCCATTGCCTGCTGAGTAAAATCCGCATGCCTCATTTCCACAAACATGGACATGGAAGTGCCAGCGCCCACGTCAGTGCCTAAACCGTATGTAAGACCTGCTTCTTCGATCTTTCTTGCAGGCATGCGCCCGCTCTTTAAGAAAAAGTTGGATGTGGGGCAATGAGCGATCTTGGCCTGGCTTGCTGCCAGGCGTTTGATCTCGTCATCTGAAAGATGGATGGCGTGCCCGAGTACGGTCTTTGGACCAAGGATTCCTGCGTCTTCATAAACTTCTACATAGTCTTTATGCTTGGGAAATATCTCGCGAACGCGCTGGTTTTCGTCTTTTGTCTCTGCGATATGCGTTTGAATATAGGCGCCCGCCTGGCTTGCCAGGTTTGCAGCGCCCTTCATCAGCTCCATGCTGCAGGTTGGAGCAAAGCGCGGGGTAAACGCATAACTCAGCCTGCCGCCGCAAGCAGCGTGCCACTTCGCGCACAGTTTTTCGCTCTGTGTTAATGAAGTTTTTGTGTCTTCGGCAAGTTCCGAAGGCGAATGCATGTCCATCATCACCTTGCCGATATAGCACCGTACGCCCGATGCAGCTGCGATCTCAAAGCAGCGGTCAGTTGCTTCAAAGTGGACTGTTGAATACAACCCTGCTGTGGTCGTGCCGTTGAGTATGAGTTTTTTAAAAAACCTGATTGCTACATCGTTTACAACCTTTATGTCGTGAAACGCCCTTTCTGCAGGAAAGATATATCGATCCAGCCATTTAAGAAGCGTGGCCCCATGCCTGCCTCTCACATCGAGCTGGGGTATGTGGCTGTGCACATCGATTAAGCCTGGTATGATCACTCGGTTTTTGAATTCGATGAACTGGCCTTGGAAGTTAAGATCAAAGGGGCCACACGATACGATACGGCCGGATGAGTCAACGACCAGCATGCCGTCGCGGATATCCAGCACTGATTCAGGCCCGTCTGGATTTAGGATTCTTGCCCGAAAACCTGTTATTTCATTACTCATTTAATATCCTTATATGAGCTGTCATTGCTGGCATATATATCTACTCCTCATCCTCACTACGTTCCTCATCCTTTTCCAATTCTCCCCCGCCTGCCTTTTCACCAGCTATCCTATATTTCTCAGATGCCCACCCGCCCAGGTCGATAAGCTTACACCGCTCTGAACAAAACGGGCGATATGGATTATCCTTCCATTGTGCTTTTTTGCCGCAATGAGGGCAAGGTTTTGCTTTTTCTTTGGTCATGACCGCTCATACCTCCACTGCTCAAACAGTTTCTCAGGTGTTATGGGCAATTCGTTAATCCTTATCCCCGTCGCATTTGCAACTGCATTCGCAATTGCAGGCGCCCCGCCATCCATGGGAAGTTCGCCCACGCCCTTTGCTCCCATAGGGCCATGTTCATATGCCTTTTCAACTATCACGGTGTCCATCTCAGGCGCATCCATGGCAGTTGGTATAATATAAGTCTGCAAACGGTCGCTTAAAAATCTGCCTTTATCAAGGGCGTGTTTTTCCATGATCGCATAGCCCAGCGCCTGCAGCGTGCCCCCCTCTATCTGGCCTTGTGCAAGCTTGGGATTTACGGCCCTGCCTATATCCTGGGCAAGCCACATCTTGATGACGCGCACCTCAAACGTATCCATATCCACTTCTACCTCTGCAACGTCACAGCCCCAAGAGTATGTGGGATACGCATCTCCGCGATACGTTTTCTCATCCCATTTGATATCAGGCGGAAGTTCATAGTGATCGATAATTGTAAGCGGACCTCGTTCAGATAGATATGATTTTACGAGATCGCTTATCTTTGCGATGTTGTTTCCGTCTTTTTTTAGATGCTCTCCTTGTAATGAAAGAGCGGAAGCATGAGCCCTATATTTTTCAGAGGCAAAGTTTATGAGTTCACTCCTAAGCTTTGCAGCGCATTTGCCAAGCACAACTCCCATGATCATCGTGGTGCGCGACGCAACCGTGGGGCCGCTGTTTGGAACGATCGCGGTGTCAGGAGTCTCGATCGATATGCATGATAGATCTATACCCAAATGATCTGCAACCATCTGGGGAATAACAGTATGAGCGCCCTGTCCCATCTCTGTGCACGCAGTGAGCACGCATATCTTTCCATCGGCATCCAGCCTAAGCCCTGCCTTGCCTTTGAGAATGGCCTCGCCGGATCCTGTGAACCCGGCTCCGTGCATAAAAAACGACATGCCTATGCCGCGCCTGATCCGAGAGCCTTTAGATGCGTTTGCATATTTTTTAAATCGGTTTTCGAAATCAGATCTTTTCGTAGCCTCTTTAAGAACCTCCTCGCTTCCCACGCTGCCTTTTAGCAATTGCCCTGTTGCTGTCTCATCGCCGTCGCGCAAACAATTTTTCTGCCTCAGCTTAAGGGGCGAAATTCCAAGATCCTCTGCAATCCGATCCATATGCACCTCGAGCGGAAAAAACGCCTGGGGTGCGCCAAAGCCCCTAAACGCGCCGTTTGGCGGCGTATTGGTTTCATATGCATACGCCCTGCTGCGCACGTTTTTGCATCGATAAGGCCCTGGGCTGTGTATTATGCCGCGCGAAAGCACAACAGGCGTTAGCGTAACATATGCGCCGGCATCCAGCTTATAGAGAATATCCATGGCAACGAGCGTGCCGTCTTTTTTTACCCCTGTGCGATGGTGAACTATTGCCGGATGGCGCTTGGTGGTTGCGAGTGTATCCTCACTTCTGTCATATACAATTTTGACCGGCCTGTTGCATTTTTTTGCAAGCACGGCTGCATAGCCGGCGAGCACGGATGGATAATCCTCCTTGCCGCCAAACGCGCCGCCTACAACGGTTTGTCTGACAGATATAGACTCCTCTGGCATATCCATAAGAATGGATAGCGCGCGCGATATATAATATGGACACTGCATGGAACCCATGACTTTAAGCTTTTCATTATCAATACTTGCGATCATGCCCTGGGTCTCTATGTATATGTGCTCCTGATGGCCCATGCGATAGGTGCCCTCGACGATGACATCTGCTTTTTCAAAAGCCTTATCCACATCGCCCTTTGTGATCTCGTATTGAGCGATGATCTTATCCGAATCCTCTATCGAAAATATGGGCTTCATCTCATCAAAACTAACCTTCACACGTGATACAGCCTCAAGCGCAAGCTCCCGCGTTGGAGCAGCGATAAGAAGCACAGCTTCTCCCACATGCTTTGTCACACTATCTACGATGAGGGGCAGATCCTCCCCGATCATGGCAACGCAGTTCTTGCCAAGGATATCAGATGCATCAGCTATGACAACCTTGCTCCAGTCAAATGAAGGGTCTTTCTCGATGCCACGCAGTCTGCCGTGAGGTATAGAAGAGCGAACCACGGCCCCGTGCCACATGCCAGGCATCTCGATATCGTCAACGTATAGGGCTTTTCCTGTGACTTTATCTATACCATCAAGACGGGAAATATTGGTACCTACAATAGGCATAGAACTTTTTTATAGGGTATAGGCATTAAAATCAAGTACATGCCTGAGGCAGGCAGGGTGCTCTAAAGGGGTTTTTGTGGTATAATTTAATTGAAAATGGCAAAGGAGGCAGAATATGGCAAAATTAAAAATGTCAGTTTCTGTTCCAGGCAAGATGAAAGCAACCGCAATGCGCAAGGGAAGATTTGCATCAAAATCAGAAGTCAAAAAAAGCTACTGGGAAGAACAGGAAGAAATGCACAAAAGGGTTAAAAGAGAAAATGAGGCGTGGAGAAAGTGGAAGAATGCATAGTCGATAGTTTAAAATGCAATTTTTAGCCTCTTGCATACATCCGCTTGCATTGATATAGCCGCACAACTGGTTTGGAATTTGTTACTTGGAATTTTATCAGGCGGGTGTAGTTCAATGGTAGAACACGAGCTTCCCAAGCTCGTTACGAGGGTTCGATTCCCTTCACCCGCTCAATGAAAATGGGGCTGTTCTCAGCCCCATTTTCATTCCTCTAATTTCTAATTTCTAATGGGCACCTCTAAAAACCTTTGAAGTGTCATTGCGAGGAGACGAAGCCGACGAAGCAATCTCCGTAGAATCGCTGTTTGCGGGGAGATTGCTTCGCTCCCGTTGGTCGCTCGCAATGACAAACGGAAGGTTTTTAGAGGTGCCCTAATATCGCTTTTTGGCTATAGATTTTTGCCCTTCAATACCCCAGCCTAGTTCTGAGCCACCGCGAAAAAAGTGGATCGTCAAAATAAACATTACCGCCCGATGTCGCGTCATCAAGGATGTGTCGATTGATCAGGCTGCGGATAGCGGACTGAACGCCCGAAGTCTTTAATCCGAATTCAGACATCAGCTCCTGTCGAAAGGGACTCTGTCCCGGATTTTTTGCAACCATGCGTAAAAGTCGCTGTGCATTCGCACCGAGCGAATCATAGAGCGTCATATAAGTATAGCCGTTCAGTTGGCATAGTGCATCTAAAACGATATCTATATCATCCACACTCACGCTTCCATCAGGTGGATCTGCCACAAGATGAAATGCGATCATCTGCGCGTAGTTGGGGCTCCAGTCGATCTTCTCCATCAATGCAATCGACGTCTCAGAATCAATCTCCACCTTTGCACCGAGCAGTTTCTTGCGCAGCCATTCGGCAAAATCGTCTTGCAAACGTGGAAGTTCGATAGCGGTACACATTTGGTAAAACGGCCTTGAAGGATTTTGAAACATGTCCAAAATGAGACCTCGGCGCGAGCCGCAGAAAATATAAGGTACAGCCGCCTGTTTCTGTATTTCGCTCCTAAGCGATCCCTCAAGCCAGCCGGCGTCATCAATCTCCGCAATTTTTTGGAATTCATCGAAGATGATGATGATCTGTTGCTCCAAAGCAAGCCTCCCAAAAAGTCGAATGGTATCTTCAATGGCCGATTTAATTTCGTCGTCCTTTAGTGAAGGCACAAAAAAATCAAGAGCCGTTGAATCGCCTTCCATAGCAAGGCGGGGACGAGTACGGAACAGATCAAAAACGATCTTTTTCACTCGCTCCGTCATCGAAAGAATCCCACTCTCCTTGATGCCGGCGGAGAGGGCATGAAGAAAGTCGCGTAAGGATGTTATGGGATAGACGTCTATGAAGAGAGGTGTAACGCCATTCGCATTAAGGGTATCAGCGTATTCTTTCAAAAACGAAGTTTTACCAAATCTCCTTCGACCATAGAGAAGAATTTTCTGACCCGACAGAGTGTACGGTAAAAGCCTTTGCGAAAAATCAGGCCGAGGAAAATAATAATCGCCGCTCACCGGTACACCGTATCGAAAGGGGTTTTTCATATACGCTCCATCAATATACACTTTTTGTATATACATAAAAAGTGTATATGCTTTTTGTGTAGTGATCAAGGAATAAGAGACTATTATAATGATAAGAACTTTAGGCGTTGATACAGAGCAAATTTCTAAAGAGTCAAATTGTAAATAAGCATGTAATTCTAGGTAGTTATCTTTTCCCTACGCAATCAAACTATTGTAACTATTGTTGCCTGGCACTCAAATGTCTTGCTGTCAAATTCGGAGCTTCGCACGATTGTGCAGGAGACGAGACACAAATTCGGGTGACAAACCTGTTGCTCATGCCAATTCACGCCTCGGACGTTCTGAGAGTTTCAGCGCAGCCCAGAAGAACGGTGAAATCATCATGCGCAATAGGTACGACCGAAGTGGGAATAACGCAAAAATGTTATTGATCTCTGCGAAACCGCAGAAACGCGGAATGGCAGATATTGTTTAGGGATAAATGATCAGCGGAGAATAATCTTTTGAACTTGGTTGGGTGTCATTCTCGGAACTATGGCAGCGACCATGCGGTTGAGACATGGAATGGTTATGACCGCTTTGTCAGCATATTCCTTACTATGTCCCGCCAAACGCGACCGCAGATGCTCGTACAAATCCGATATGGTCAGCTCGACTATCGTCCTCCGTGATGGCTTGAGGTAACCCCTCACATGAAAGACATCGCCTCCTGCACAGTGATCGTAAAAGTCTGCCATTGATAATAGGGTTGCTCTTGTCTGGTCATCGTGTGCCATCGTAGGAACGGCAGAGGCCTTTCGCATTATACTGGATACCTTTTCGATGATCTCCGTTTTTCAGCGGAAAGCAGATGCGGGTTCTCGCCCCGGTCTTGCAGCGATGTTTTCTCTCTAAAAGCAGACATTTCTAATTCTGAGTGAATGGCTAGAATAGACTCGCGATGTTTAAGCAATGATTTGCACGATTCAAGGAGCGCGCAAATAATCTTTGTGTTCGGGCGTTCATTCCATCGGTAACCACGCGGTAGGCTGTCGAGGATGGCATCTATTCTCGACACTTCACGCTTTTCATTAGCCAACTGCTTCGCCACGGATATTTCATCGGCAGGTATTTCAACCTTTTTCATACCGCCCCTCACAGTTCCCTGAAAAGATTGAAGGGGCAGGCGGATAGGGTTTCCGCTTTTCGGCCCGTCGGACTAGCCCCCTACTCAGTTATTATCTCGCTTAACAACCACACGAATTGACCAAATAGTCACGCGAATAAAAGCGATGAGCATCCATGTCGTTATCGAACCTAATACTGTAATTGGAACAACTGCCGACCCATAATGCGGTCGCTCCTTTTCGTCTATCTTTTCTAAGCTCTCATATAACTCTAAGGCTGACTTACTGCCCTTACTTAATTTACCGGTGAGCGATGAAATATTTTGTTCATATTTCAATCGTTCATAACCCCAATACAAGTTCCCGGCAAGAAAGCACGATAAGATAACTGCAAGTAGGATGATCCATTCGATCGCAAGTCTGCGTTCTAATCGTTTTGTATCCATAGCTCCTCCAATGCCTGTTCGGAAACGACCCTAGCCCCTTTTGAATAGCCTTCTAATCCATTTTATCGGTCTATAAACCAAGCCAATAATTCCACTCCAACGAAGAGCAATATTTAACAAATCACTATCAGGAAATTTTTTCAACCGCTCTATCCAATCTATCTTATTTCCGGTCGTTTTATTTATTTGATTCTCCAATTCTTTCGGAATTGTTTGCGGTTGCTCTTTGAATATATCAAATCCGAATTGCTGCATTATCATCTGCTCTTGATTAGGAATGCTAGAAATGAGACGACTTTCGATATGCTCCTTTCCAATAAGCCCAATAAAAACAAACAACGTAAATACAACAGATGCGGTTAGGAGCGCATCCCTTATCCAAAGTATAAGTTCCTTCTTAATAGTTATAAAGGTCATTTTCACTTCCTCTGATACTCCAATATATCCCCCACCTGACATTTGAACAACTATTGTTGCCTGGCATTCAAATGTCTTGCTGACTTTGTTCCGATGTCCGCACGATTTTTCCAAAGGAAAAATCGTTTGCGGCATCGAGGATCCTCGATTCGGCCTATCATTTTTTCTTTTGAAAAAATGATGCCGAATCGGGACTGGCCTTGCTGGCATTAATCAGCCCTTTATCACTCCTATCGGCTTTAGCTTTGCCACCTTCTTTGATATGCCTGCCATATGGCAGGCTTCCACAACTTCCGCCACATCCTTATATGCTTCGGGAATTTCCTCTACCACGGTGCCGCGCGAAGCCCCTCTTACAAAAATTCCAATATCCAAAAGCTCCTTTTCTATATCTCTACCACGGGCAGCGCGTTTGGCTGCGTGTCTGCTCATGAGCCTGCCTGCGCCATGGCAGGTTGAGCCAAAGGTCTCTTCCATAGCTCGCTCTGTTCCAACCAGCACAAACGAATACCTACCCATGTCGCCCGGAATGAGCACGGGCTGGCCGATCTCTCTATACATGGCAGGAATCTCTGGATGCTTTGCAGGATACGCGCGCGTTGCGCCCTTGTGATGGACGCACAGCCTTCTGGACACGCCTCCAACGTGATGCTCCTCGAACTTGGCTATATTATGACAAACATCGTACACAGGCATAATCCTAAGATCTGCAGGCCCTGCCTTCAGAACCTTTTCAAGGGCCTGCCTTACCCAATGCGTGATCACCTGCCTGTTTGCAAATGCAAAGTTGGCTGCCGCTGCCATGGCAGCAAAATACTTTTTGCCTTCAGGGGAATCGATCGGCGCACAACAGAGTTGTTTGTCAGGAAGCTCGATATGATATTTTCGCGCAGCAGCCAGCATGTGTTCTATGTTATCCTGGCAAACCTGATGACCAAGGCCCCTGGAACCTGTGTGAACCGTAACTGTTATCTGCCCGAGAAAAAGACCCATCACGTTTGCAGCATGCTCGTCGTAGATCTCAACGACTTCCTGTATTTCCACAAAGTGATTGCCGCTGCCCAATGTGCCCATCTGATCTCGGCCGCGCTGCTTTGCCCGATCGCTTACTGCCTGAGGATCTGCCCCTGGTATGCAGCCATATGCCTCTATGTGATCAAGGTCTGTTTCATCGCCATACCCATGGCTTGCTGCCCATTCAGCGCCATGCTTGAGCACATTCTTCAGATCATCCGGACCTAGTTTAAGATCGCGACGGTGAGACCCAACGCCGGTTGGTATATCGCGAAAGAGTTGGTTTACGACTTCGCGTGTTTTGGGCTTTAAGTCCTTTGCCTCAAGCTCTGTTCTAAGAAGTCTAACTCCACAATTTATATCATATCCAACGCCGCCGGGCGATATCACTCCTTCCTCCATATCAAACGCTGCAACACCACCTATGGGAAAACCATACCCCCAATGGATGTCGGGCATAGCAAGCGATGCACCCACAATGCCTGGCAAACACGCCACGTTTTCAACCTGCTTTACGGATTCATCAGAAAGGATGGACTCTAACATCTTGTGTGAAGCATAGATTATGCCATCCACATTCATGTTGCCGTGTTTACGAATGCGCCATGCATAATCGTGTATGCGTTCGATATCCATATGCTCATCCCTCTTGTGGATTTGCGGCCCTGGTCTCAAATACGTTTGCAACTTCAGGATATCCTTCAAACTCACCTGTGGGCGAACGGCGGCCCTTCATGTAAGACGAAAGGGATTTAGCCACAACTCCAGAGAGCAGCCACAGAGCGATAAGGTTTGGAAACGCCATGAACAGGTTTGCTATGTCAGCATATGCCCATACTGTGGTGATCCACATATGTGATGTGCCAGCGATAGCGCCAAAAAACAGAATTATACAGTAGATGATGCGGAACGGCATGATGGCCTTTGTGCCAAACAGATACTCTGCAGCACGATCCCCATAATAGCTCCACGATATAGCAGTGGAGAAGGCAAAGAGCGTAATGCCCAAGGTAACTATGTAGCTTCCGCCAGCAAAGCCCGCTTCAAAAGCTGCTGATGTGAGTGGCGCATCCCTGAGCCCAGTGCTCCACAGACCTGATGTGAGAATCACAAGCGCTGTCATTGTACAGATCACTATGGTGTCTGTGAAAGGCTCGAGCAGCGCAACAAGCCCCTCCCTGACCGGAGGCTTTATCTTTGAAGTCGCATGTATTATGGGCGAAGATCCCAAACCTGACTCGTTTGAGAAAAGCCCGCGCGTCACTCCTGACCTAAGAGTTAGCATTATGGCTGAGCCCACAAATCCTCCGGCAGCAGCTGTGGGATTAAATGCATAATAGAAGATCTGGCCCAGCGCTGGAATGATATGATTCGAATGTAGCCCAATGATAAAAAGGCATCCCCCCACATAGGTGATAGACATAAAGGGAACAAGAAAACCTGCAACCTTGCCAATGCGACGCATGCCGCCAACAATCACAAGGCCTGTCATCACAGCTATCACAATGCCGGTTATAGCATGCGGAACCTTAAAGGTAGCGCCGAGCACCTGCGAGACCTGGTTGGCTTGCACCATGTTGCCTATTCCAAAGCAGGCAAAGATGGTGAAAAATGCAAAGGCAACAGAGAGAAATTTGTAACGATGGCCCAGGCCTCTTTCTATGTAGTACATGGGGCCGCCGGAAACCGTGCCATCCTTGTGCACAGTGCGATAGTGCTGAGCAAGTGTGCACTCGGTAAACTTTATTGCCATTCCAAGAAAGGCTGTAACCCACATCCAAAATACTGCGCCCGGGCCGCCGATCGAGATCGCGGCTGCAACGCCTGCTATGTTGCCCACGCCGATTGTAGCAGAAAGCGCACTGCACAGCGCCCTGAAGGGGGTAACATCTCCAGCAATGGATGGGTCATTATACTTTCCTGCAGTAATTCTTATGCCTTCGGCAAAGCCGCGAATCTGCACAAAGCGCATCCTGATGGTGAGAAAAATTCCTGTGCCCAAGAGCGCGACGATGAGAATGGGGCCTGTGACATAGGCAAAAAAGCTGGTTAGCAATTCATGCATGGAGTCCTCCTTTGGGATCCTTCGACTACACCGAGCACTCAACTTGTTGAGTGCTCGGTTTCGCTCAGGATGAGGGGTCGGGTAACTCCCCGACCCCTTCAATTAGCGGAAAACGCCCTTTGGTGCAATCGCTGTTTCCCCTTACCCCATGACGCAATCAGTGTGACGGAGCAATTATTGTGCAACAAAGCGACATGATAGAATATCTTTGGGCTTGTCAGGAGCAAATCGATCTGTTATACGACTTGGGATAAAAATTAAACCTAAACATTAATTTTATCTCTTCAACCCCCTAATTTTGTGGTATTATCGATCCGGCTTAGATTTCGGCGACGGTTCGCGCCATCGATCTCTATACGGCATAAACTTTTTGGAGTACAAAATGGTGGCAAGCATCAAAGAGGTAGCAAGGTTTCAAAAAGGTGCCCTGGAACAGCCAAACCTTCCCCGCATCAAAGCAGATCCGCATGCAGATCTGAGAGATTTTCTCGGTGTGAGTACCTTTACCAGGGACGTCCACATTGGCAATCCTGGAAACGTCGTCGCCCAAGCGATCAAGATACCTTCCACCTTTCGTGACCTCTCGCATCTTAGCAGTGCAGTCGCCAAGGCGATATTTGAAAATCAACTTGAACACATCTCAGAAGAAGTGCATCAGACAGTTGATGCCGAGACGTACATGATGAACTGGGGCATCTTTGTCGGTCTATTTCTCGAAAAGGCATTTCTGGCAAGACATCTCCTCGAAGCAGCCGCTGAAACCAACCGTTCGGAATTCGATGTTGCAGCAATAAAGGAAATCGATCGGATGTCAAAGATGAGCAAATACGCACTCGCTTTTCAGCGATTTGTTAATCCCGTGCTAGAGCGCTCATGGGCATTCGACTTTGTCAGCATGCAGCTCGATCAAATCAACAATCCGATGAGCTACATTGGCGTTTATCCTCAGTTGTTCGCCCGTTATTTCTCTGAAAAAGACTTTGATGTGCGCCGCAGGACCGCCATAGATAACCTCAAGCGTTTCACTGACCCGCTTGAGTTTCTCCGCAGCATTAGATCCAGCGACTATCATTCTACTTCGCTTGAGATAGATCTCCCTGACGAAAAGATCAATCTTTTCGTAACGCATCCCAAAGGCAATAAAATCGATATCAATGCCGTGATGCAAAACGCAAAATCCTTTAGCGCGCTTCAAAGCGTGCTGGGCGAGATCGCGTTTCAGGCCGGAAGGAACAGGCAGAAGAAAACGAAGATAGGGATAAAATGGAACCCTGAGGAAGGCAAGCTTGTCATCACGGACTTAATGCCTCTTGCCGGCGCACTCTATCCTTTTGGCACCGAACCCCCGCGCTCGCGCCTCTATAGCATTGCCGACCGCATGGGCGATGGCTCGCAGCTCACCATGTGGCCCACTCCGATGAACACCACTATATCTCAGATCGACATCAAGCTTCCTGACATTCTCGTCCCTGGCAGGAGGGCGGTCGAATCCCAACCCACTGCCATCGCAGCACAGTCAGCTGCCGCCGTAGCGCATACCGCTAATATATCACTCATCACCGCTTGTGCGGCACTTCCACTCACCATCATTAAAGGTTAGAATCCAGCATTGAAAAACCATGACAGGGCAATTTTTTTGTGCGACGTAAGCATCTAACTATTTGAGTCGCTTAGATGTCTATGTAAATTCATAATCAAGGGGGAATAAGGGGGAATTATGAATAAGAAATATGTATGGATGTTCATTTCATTGACGTTAATGGCTTGCGTTGCCACGTTAAATGCTTGCTCCAAACCCTCGCAAAAGCAATCGCAGGTCAAAGGTCCTGCCAGCGGAACTCTTCAAAGCGACATGCCTAAACCTGCTTTTGATAACAGTCCTCAGCTGGATATGATCTGTACAAACAGAAGACCCATACTCTCCATCGGAAACCCGAAAGGAATGAAGGGTTCCTATACCGTTACTTATGAAATATCCACCGATCCAGATTTCGCGCCTGATAAAATAATCGTCTACAGAGGTATTGAGCAGCAAAACCCCTTCATATCCGAAAAACAGGTGGAGCCCGGGCATGAGCTCGATGATGGGACCTACTATTGGAGAGCAAGGGCTGTCGACAGCAAGGACGATTTCAGCGATTGGGCAAAGACTAGGTTTTATGTTGATGTAAAAAACTCCAGAACTTTCTCTGGTTTCCTGCGTGCCCATGTTAAGGATGTAAGCGTATCAGGTGGGGAGGATCCCAAGAACATCGTCGATTGGAACGATCAGGGACAGATAACATTTTGGAATAGCGAACCACCTGCTGCAGGCGAATCCTTCTCGTGGGTAGTTCTCGATATGGGTATGCCTACACCTGTAGCTCGTTTCTGGATGCTCTCGACCAGACAGACAACTCTCGCGGCTGGCTGGCTTAAGCACTTTGTCTGGCAGGGTAGCCATGACGGGAAAAATTGGACCAATATTGAAGGAACAGAAGTCAAAGACAACGATACCTATAGGAACATCATAGATTTTCAGCCAGTCAACAGTCGTTACTACCGCTTGGTCATCTATTCTCAAAATGCCCTGCAGGCCCAGATAAATGAAATCATCCCTTATGTTAAGGGCAAGCCCTTGGTTCCCCAGGTTCCAGACGGCGATTATGTGTTGCTCATTGGCAACCAGATGAACGGCTATACCTATACACAGCTCGCTAAGTTTGTTGAGGCTCAAGGCTATAAGACAGTTACTATTGCTCATCAAAACATATCATTAGAGGTATTGCGCGCATTGAAAAATAAACCGATGGCGATAATCTTCAGCGGCAACAACGCTGACTGGCAGTACTTGCCCATGTTTGAGTTTTACGGCGAGTTTGAAATTTATCGCGAAGTAGATGATATCCCCATGATGGGTATCTGTGCTGGCAATGAATTTTATGCCATAGCATATGGAATGAGCTTTGCGCATTGGATGGGCTGGTTCGACGATACGATGTTTCGCTTAACCAAGGGCAAAACGCCTGAGAAAGTCCAGATTTTGCCAGAATATGTTGATGATCCTATTTTTCAGGATATGCCAAACCCCTTCAGTGCAGTCGAGATTCACAGCTGGGCCATAAGCCCGCTCTTCCTTAAGGACGAAAGGTATAACGAATTCAAAATGACAGGTAAGACTTCTTATATTCAGACGATTAAGAGCACAAAACGCCCTGCATATTCCGAGCAATTCCACGGAGCGGTTGTAAACGATTACAACCAGAGCAATACATATCTGGCTAACTTTCTGAAAATCGCAAAGAAGTACCGATAAGGAATGGGGACCCCTCCCGAGCACTCAATTATTTTCTTGTACTGTGAACACTTATCGTGGTCATAAATGCCCTATGACTGAGGATCTGTTTGCCATAAGGGATAACCTCAAAGCGCCGCTGGCAGAGCGCATGCGGCCACGTACCTTGGATGAGGTTGCAGGCCAGGGACACCTACTTGGTGATAGCAAGCCGCTAACAGCCCTAATCCAAGCTGATACCATCCCATCCATCATCTTTTGGGGTCCGCCCGGCACCGGCAAGACAACGCTCGCACGCATAATTGCAAAACACACCAAGGCCAGGTTTCACCATCTTTCTGCAGTACTTTCTGGTGTATCTGATCTCAGAAACATAATCAAAGAAGCGCGCGGCTCGCGCAGCCTTACTGGAAAGCCAAACATCCTATTTGTGGATGAGATACACAGGTGGAACAAGGCACAACAGGATGCGCTTCTTCCGCATGTTGAGGATGGCACCTTAATCCTTATCGGCTCCACGACCGAAAATCCATCCTTTGAAGTCATTGGTCCGCTTCTTTCCCGCACAAAAGTCTACGTGCTAGAGCCGATATCAGCAGAGGAAATAAAGAATGTAGTTAAAAGAGCGCTTAAAGACAAAGAGCGCGGGCTTGGCAACACGAACACAAAATTAAATGAAGATGCGCTGGATTTTATATCGCAGGCTGCATCGGGTGATGCAAGACGAGCGCTGAATACGCTTGAGATCACAGCTGATCTGGCAGCAGAGACTAAGAAGCGCATCAACATAAATCTGGTCGAGGCTGCCCTGCAGAAAAAGAGCCTGCTTTACGATAAAAAGGGCGAAGAGCACTACAACGTCATCTCCGCTTTTATAAAATCCATGCGCGGTTCAGATCCCGATGCTGCTGTATATTACTTGGCTCGCATGTTAGAAGCCGGCGAAGATCCTTTGTTCGTAGCTCGCCGCATGGTGATATTTGCCAGTGAGGATGTATCCAATGCAGATCCGCACGCAGTTCAGGTAGCTATCTCATGCATGCAGTCATTTGACTTTGTGGGCATGCCAGAAGGCTGGATTCCCCTTGCCCAATGCGCAACATATCTTGCAACTGCGCCCAAGAGTAACGCCAGCTATGCTGCATACAAGCGCGCTCTGAATGATATAGAAGAGCATGGCGCGCTTTCTGTACCAAAACATTTGAGAAACGCGCCCACAAAGCTTATGAAAGAGTTGGATTACGGAAAGAATTATAAGTACGCGCACGACTTTGAAGGCCACTTTGTTTCTGGCGAGCAGTATCTCCCTGACGAGCTCAAGAGCAAGCGATACTACGAGCCCACCACAAACGGATATGAGAAGAACATTGCAGAGAGGTTAAAAGCGTGGAAAACAAAGAAATAACTCGCAAAATAGCTATCAACGGAAAAGAGTGCGAGATTAAGGCCCTGCCTCAGATGCGCCTGCTGGATGTGATTCGCCAAGAGCTTAAACTGACAGGCACAAAAGAAGGATGCGGTGAGGGCGAGTGCGGAGCGTGTTCAATTCTTTTAAACGACGAGGTCATCAACTCCTGTCTCATGCTCTTTGGCCAACTCAGAGATGGCGACAAGATCATAACCGTCGAAGGCCTAGGCGATGCAGATCATCTTACCCCGTTGCAGAAAAGCTTTATAGATGAAGGCGGCGTGCAGTGCGGAATGTGCACTCCAGGAATGCTCATCGCTGCGCATGCCCTGCTTTTAAAAAATCCAAAACCCACAAGAGAAGAGATAGCACAGGCCCTCTCCGGCAACCTGTGCAGATGCACAGGCTACGCAAAAATAATCGATGCAGTGGAAAAGGCTGCTCAGATAATGAAAGATGCGATGCCCTGAGAGCATCGCACCCTTCCGCAAATCATCTGGAATCTCTTCAAGTCTTATTTTTTGATTTCTTTTGCATCTGCATTGTGTTGCTGAATGTATAATTCATCAAGACGTGTTTGTATAAGTTTAACGTACCCTGGATCGTCAAAAACGCACTGAGCACCGCCGTTATCCAGCCTGAACTCTGTTACATTTTTGCCCAAAGAATCAGCTGGACTATTAAATTTTCCATCAACCTTTGATAGCTCAACTTTCTGTTCCTTGCCTTCAGAATCGATATAGAAAAGCACGTGTTTCATAATACCATAACCGATATCGCGACGCTCCATTTTAACCTTGCCCGCCTTCAATGCCGCTCTGAATTCATCGTAACGCTTGTTTGCCAAAACTCTCCCTGCTTCATGTTCTTTTTGGGCTGCAGCCTTCTGATCTTCCGTCAAAGGATTTTTTTTCTGAATTCCATATCCACTAGTAGAAAATTTGTGATCTAGCGCTTCACACTCCTTGCCTTCGCAATAAATGTCTGCTTTCCCATCCTTGTCCAGGTCCACCGTTTCATGCCTGCCCTCAATCAGATCCTTCTTCTTATCGTCAAACGAATAGACCGTCCTGCCTTTCTCTCCGACGTGCACAAAGCTTGAAACACTCATATAGATACCTCACGTATTATTTGCGTCCATGGCCAACCCAAGGACATCTACAACAGTTATCGGCATGTTGCATGGCAATAGTTGCCTATTAGGAATAATTTATTTTTAGTCCTATTAGTCCATTACAATATCCTTCCCAATAGGACATATATTTTTTCTTTCATATCAAGAGATTATATATGTCTATCAGAATCGCCTTGGGAAAAAGGATCAGGTTGTTGAGGTTACAGGTCGGGTTGACGCAGCAGGAATTGGCTGAGGCCATAGGCGTGGAAAGCCCTTCCTACGTCTCCATGATTGAAAGGGGAATGACCTCGCCTTCTTACGAGCTTCTAGTCCGTATCGCAAAGGTGCTGAAGGTTGAATTAAAGGATCTTTTCGATACAGACTTCAGCCCTGAAGGGAAACCTGTTGATGCTTTGGACAAATGGACGCTCCGGTTCCGCTCTTTGCTCAAAGGCCGCAAGTCCAGTGAAATCAAAACCGCGTACGACATCATCAGCAAGATACTCCGAGTCAAGAAGAATTGATTATGTATAAATAAATATACATATATATAATAATATTGACATAGACGTTGTTTATGAGAAAATAATAGGTGATGCGTTATCACCTCGACAATCAGAAACTGAAACGCCTTGTCTTAAGCCATGGATATGCCCACCTCACTGAGTTTGCCAGGGCTCATGGCTTCAACAGGGCAACGCTCAATCATTTTATTAAGGGCAAGGGACCCTTTTCCGAAGCATTTTACGCCATCTGCGAAGCCCTCAATGCGGACCCCCTCTCTCTGCTCACCCCGGTTCCGGAATCGAAATTTGAAGAACTGTCCGAAATCATGCCCATTGCCGGGAAACTGGCTCTATTCGACAATGAGATCGCTGTTGGGCTTTTAGGGTCGAGGGCCAAGGGAAAGGGCCGAAAGTATTCGGACTGGGACGTAGGGATCACGCGGGGCAGGCGGCCCCTTGGCGGCGTGGAGTTTTTTCGGGTGAAACGCATTGTCGAAGATATTGTGGATGCGCTTCCGCGCCATGTCGATTTCATAAACCTCGATGCGGCGCCTGAATGGTTCTTGCACGACATTGATTATGAACCCATGTATCTCGTCGGAGATCAAAGCACATGGGCATATTTTCTGGGGGTCCTCCATGGAACGAAAAGAAGGAAGTAAATTTGAAAGCTCGCTTATCGATCTTAAAGAGATGCTCGCGTTTTTTGAAAAGATGGGCGGCGACGAACCTGCTGCCTTTTTTGCGGTAGTCAAATGCTTTGAGGTCGCCGTCGAGTACGGATGGAAAGAGCTAAAGCAAAAACTTCGGGAAAAAGGGGTGGAGGATCTCTACGCCCCTAAGGATGTCATTAGAAAGGCAGCTCAAATGCAACTCATCGATAATGCAGAGACCTGGCTTGATTATGTCGATGCCCGCAACAGCAGTGTACATGACTACTACGGAATGTCGCAGTCTGAATACATCGCCCTGATTCGCCGATTTCTGAAGGATGCAAAGAAAGTTTTATGACCTTTGAATATCACAAACCACCTACCCTGCCCGAAGCTTTGGCACTGATCGCAGCCGAATCGACCAGGTTTCCGATCCTTGCAGGAGGAACTGACATCGTTGCACAGTGGCGCATAGGGGCTATCTCGCCAAAAGGCTTAATCGACATATCAAATCTTCAAGAATTAGAAGCCATAACCATTACCGAGTCACACGTTGAAATCGGCGCACTCGTGGCACATTCTCGAATAGTTGCAAATGAAAAGATCGCTCAAATATTTCCTGCCTTGGCCTGCGCATGTCAGAGCGTTGGCTGCGCACAAATACAAAACATGGGGACCATTGGCGGAAACATCATGAATGCATCACCTGCAGCAGACGTGCCACCTGTGCTCATGGTATATGATACAAAACTTCTAGCTCAAAACTTAAAAGGCGAGCGCTGGGTATCAGCTGATGATTTTTTTAAGGAATATAAAAAAACCGCACTTGAGCCAGATGAACTACTCACCAAAATCCGCATCAAAATACCAGATCCCTCTGAGCAAACACGATTCTACAAGATAGGCGCAAGGCGCGCCCAAACAATATCAAAAGTCTGCATGTGCGCACGCGCCCTTATTTCGCACGGAGGAATCGAATGGGCAAAAATAGCTGTTGGAAGTGTTGCGCCAACTGTGGTTCGAACGCTCGGCACAGAAGCCTTGCTTAAAGGAAAGGCAATAACCACCGGCCTTTTAGAAAAAGCGCGCAAATCCCTTGCCGATGAAGTTAAGCCCATCGACGACATACGCTCCAATGCTGATTATAGAAGGTTTGCTGCAGGGGGACTTTTGGTACGCTATTTAAGAGAGGCTACCAAATCTTCTGCGTCACTCTGAGCCGATAGGCGAAGAGTCCCGGAGCGCCTGTAACGGGTTTACGGGGATCCTTCGCTCCCGCTGGTCGCTCAGGATGACATACTGGTTATTGATCACTGGTTACTGATACCCAATCCTCAGGAGTGTTTATATTTTTAAGAATTCCAGGATCGTTTACAGGGAAACGCAGCACCTTCTTAGAAAAACTCAGCTGACGATCAAGGCGAGAATCAGCTTTCCTTGGATCGAGTTTAATCAGCTCAAGCGCCATTTGTTTTGAGATATATACCGGATGACCGCCACTGCCATCATGCTCAGGAATTATCGCATCCACATGCTGATTTATGATCGCTGTCTCGATAAGAGATCTGGCAGTTGAGAATGAACTTGCCAGCGAATCCACTGGTTGAATCAACACACCGCTGCTCCCGATCTCCAACGCCCAGGCCAGTCCCAGCTGTATGGATGAGAACTGTCCTAGCTCCCACTCATCATTATTGAGCCACGTGACAGCTAGATCGCTGTGCCTTTTTTTGACTTTGTCAGCTTCAAAGCCAACCACAATTGCAATGCGCACGCATCCGGCAGCATTCAACAGGCCGGCCTCGCGAGCAAGCAATGTGCTTCCATCGTCAAATTCGAGCAAGGCCTTGTGAACCTTCATCCTGATCGAGGCGCCTGCGGCAAGGATTATGCCCTGTATGCCATGATCCACAGGCTTCATGATCGCTCCTTTGTAAAGTACCCTTTGGCATGCAGCTTAATGATCTGCGCGATAATTGCTACTGCAATTTCAAAAGGAGTTTCTGCGCCTATATCAAGCCCTATTGGAGTTGATACGCGTGATAGATGTTCGTGCGTATATCCCTCACTGATGTAGTGCTTCTTGAAAACTTCCCATTTTTTTGTAGAGCTTATGAGCCCTAGATACTTGAAAGGCTTATCAAGGCAGAAGCGCACTATATCTTTATCATGCACGTGCCGATGGGTGATGCACACTATGTGTGTATCGTCTGTAAATTCAATCGTGGGTAAAACATCTAAAGGTAACTGATTGATCAATTTATTAAGGTCCTTAAATGCTTCGAGCTCTATTCTTTCTTTTCTTTCATCGACAAGAGTCACCTCAAAGCCCTGCTTTGCAAGCAGGGGGCACAGATCATAAGCAATATGCCCTGCTCCGAAAACTATTACAGAATATGGTGTGGACACGACATCCAGAAATATGCCTACAGTGCCGCCGCAAGGTTGTATTCCTTCTTCAGTAAGCAAATACTGTTTAAGCTCTGAGTTACGATGCCGAATCGCACGTCGCGCATCATTTATAACTCTGTGTTCAAGCCCACCACCACCTACCGTTCCAAAAGACTCGTCCTTGGTGACGAGCATCTTGGCGCCTGCATGTCTGGGCGCTGAACCTGCTACCTCAACCACAGTTGCTAAGCAAAAGGAGACCTTTGCATCTTTGAGTTCAAGGGCTTTGCGATCCAAGTCCATCAATCCCTCCGGGAAAACTCCAAATTCCAAGCACCAAATTCCAAACAAAACCTATTGTAACAGTTTAGGTGTTTAAAATTCTTGATCCCACTGTCATTGCGAGCGTAGCGAAGCAATCTCCATCAAACCTGTATTTGCATGGGATTGCTTCGTCGACTTCGTCTCCTCGCAATGACAACACAGACCATAAAATATAAATATCTTTTTTCAAACACCTAAACGGTTACAGTCATTGGAATTTTTATTCTTCTTTTAGAATCTCGCTGTTATATGGGGACCAAACGTGATCACAAAGTAGTTATCGTCAAAATTCACAACGTGGACCTTTATCTTGAGGCCTGTGCCCACATTGGGATAGAAAAAATAGTCAAACCCAGCGCCAACATTGGCGCCGATATCTACAGCCTTTGTGCCCTGCGAAAACGGCCCGCCTACAGGCACTGCAGCTGCGCTGAGATCAGTTATATAAGGACCCACGCACAAAGAGAACCAATACCTGGATTTGTCTAAAAATATTCTATTTTCGTGCGGCAAAAAATCCTCTCTCATCCTCACGTATTTGATTCCAAATGTAGGGGCATAGATATTCATGCCTCCCCCCTGAGCCTCAGCTCTCCATTTGGTATGGCCGTAGAAAAACGAACCTGTTGCAAACCATCCACGGTATAATTGCACATCCACTTCAGTATCGAACATCAGATACATAAATTGCTTTACGTTCAGGTTATTGCCTGCGTGCACCAGATAACCTATGCTGGGAGAAAAACGTAAGTCTATCTCCCTTCGCATTTGCACAAGCTTAGGACGCACCTCTACGCTGTGCTCATACATCATGCGCTGATCAGATCTTGTATCAAGATAACCAGGATCAAGAACCAAGGCCGAATCAAAGGAAGACACTGCTTCATGATATCTCTTGGTGTTGTATGCTTCGACCCCACGGTTTCCCCAGGCCTGGATCAGGTTTTCATCCAGGGTTGTTGCCTTGCGATAGGCATAAAGCGCCTTGGTGTGACGGCCTAGCTCGGCGTAAGTTACGCCCATGTTGTACCAGATCTTGGGATTTTTAGGATCGAGTTTGGAGGCTTTTGTGAAATAGCGCATGGCCTCCTCGAAACGCTCAAGTTCGCCCAGCGCAATTCCCATATATAAATAGACGCGCGCTTTATCTTCGTCATAGGCATCTTCGGGCATAAGGCGGATGGCTGTCTCGCACGAAGAAAGCGCTGTTTTTAAGCCATAATCAGTGCACAGTCTCGCTGATTGCTCCCAGTTTGCCTGAGCATGAACGACGTTTGTAGCGAGGAGCGACGGAATGAGAAGAAAAATTACAAGAGTTATCCTAGACATTATAGCCCCCCCTAAATACTTGTATTTACAGCGTTTGTATCAAAGACCTGCCTGAACGTAAAGGGCAAATGCTTGACTGCGGCACTATATAGATTCATAAGAGGGTCCACTCAACAAACCCAAGGAGGATTTCAATGGCCCCAATTAATATTCCAAGCCCAAATGCTAAAAGAATTGGTATCATCGTTGCTGCTGTCGCACTGCTTTTGCTTTTATCAAAATCTATCGTGGTGGTTCCGGCCGGTCACGTAGGAGTCAAGGTCCTCTTTGGAGATGTCCAAGAAGCCTCCCTGGCTGCGGGCATTCACATCGTGAATCCGCTCCTCAAAATTCACGAGATGAACGTACGCACACAGCAAATATCAGAGGATGCGAACGTGCCCTCAAAAGAAGGACTTATCGTCAATCTCGATATCACAGTTCTCTACGCGCTTGAACCCAAGAGCGCTCCAGATGTTTATCGCACAATAGGACTGGATTATGAAAGTGTCATTATCGTGCCGCAACTACGGTCTGTGGTTAGGGGTGTGACTGCCGGCTACGAGGCAAAGGCCCTTTATACGGCTGAGCGCGAAGCGCTGGCTAATCAAATGCAAGAGCAACTCAAACCCATGGTCGAAAGCAGAGGCATCAGTCTCGAAAAGGTAATGCTCAGGTCTGTGAAGCTGCCTGAAATACTCTCGACCGCTATTGAAAAGAAGCTCGAGGCAGAGCAGCAGGCCGAGCAGATGAAGTTCGTGCTTCAGAGGGAAGAGCAGGAAGCTGAACGCAAAAGGATTGAGGCCAAAGGCATAAACGATTACAATAAGCAGGTTTCGCAAGGCCTTACACAGCAGATCCTTCAGTTGAGGGGAATAGAGGCAACGAACAAATTAGCAGAAAGCCCGAATGCGAAGATGGTGATAGTAGGCGGAAAGGACGGCCTGCCAGTCATACTAGGAAACCAATGAAGATAAAATTCCAAGCGCCAAATACCAAATTCCAAATAAACTCCAAATTCCAATGACCTAATATCCAAAACATTTAATTCTTGGAATTTGGTTATTGGAATTTATTTGGAGTTTGGAGTTTGCACTGCTGTCGCGTTAGAGGTGTTAACTGGTTGAAATATAAGAATTCATTTTTCTCATGTCTAGGTGTCATTGCGAGGAGCGTTTAGCGACGAAGCAATCTCCCGCAAACACAGGTTATAAGGGGATTGCTTCGCT
>JBDRBN010000121.1:0-11815 GCA_043822785.1 Pseudomonadota bacterium | reverse complement strand
ACGGCATACCTGATGGCCAGGATAGCATGGATAAGACAGGTATAGCGCTGGACTGGAGCGCATATGTGGATATGGATGGCAGCGAGCCTGAGGCAGATCGCATAGTTGTTGCTGTGAATACTGACGGCTCATATACTTCTTCAGGAGCAAGCGATAAGATACCTGATGTGCAAGACGTGGACAGCGATAATGACGGCCTGAACGACGGACAGGAAGATCGCTCAAGGCTCTTTAACCGCTATGCAAAAGCATACTTCTACAAGTATGACAGCTTAAACCTTCAGCCTTATCCTGACTCCAATGGAGAGACGGCGGAGTGCGACCTTAGCAAATGGGGCCAGGATGCGCAGAACACCGGTATCTACTGGGGCATCTTCAAGGCTAGCGGAACAGTAAGCCAAGACGAAACCGTTCCATCCACCTACATCGACGTGCCTCAAGAGTACAACATGTTCAACAACTTCTCGCTCGAAGATGGCCAGGGCTTTTTCATCTTGGCTTGTGTGAACAAATCGGTTGTAGCGAATCACAACTATAACGGTAAGTATGACAAGGGTCTGGGCGAGACGGATCTTCATACGCCAGACACTGACGAAGACTGCGTGTGCGACCATGAAGGACCTGGTTGCGCTGAGGTCGATAAGTTCACAAGCGTCATCAGCAGCGGGAAATGTTTTGACGTTGACCACAACAGCACGCACACTATGGACAACCCGCTGTGGCTAAACGACGGTTGCCCTGAGAAAGCTAGTCCTACTAACCAGTGTAGCCCAGCGTGTCTTGAGAACGAGGTACTCGAGTACATGAAGACCAACGCGTCAGAATGGGTCGTTGAAACTGGCGGTACACTCTCGATGAAGGACGAAAACACAAACGGCACACCTGACCTGTTTGAGCAGACTGTGACCGAGACCGATCCGGATACGGGCGTAGAGTTCACGCGTCCTAACTGGCAGCTTATTTTGCAGTCATGTTCAGATATCGATAAGGACGGCATACCCGATTGCGTGGAGCGCACAGATGGCAAGTGCGCATCAGGCTCGCAGATTAAATACCTTGATCCTTATAAGAAAGATACTGACGGCGACGGCCTGGTGGATGGCATGGAAGGCGGCGACTCTGACGTATGTCCGTTCACTGCTGCCAGTTCATCGCAGTCAGATGCGTTCAACGGCGTAACTTCCAACTACTCCTGTAACGCGCGCCAGATCTATACGACAGGCGCGATTCAGAAGATACTGGCCTGCTTCATCGATCGCGATGGCGATGCATTGCGCGATTGCGAGGAAGACCTTGACATGAACGGTCAGGTTGCAGCGCCCATACTTGGCATTGAGGGGATCATTAAGTCTGAGAGTGACCCGCTAAACGTTGACACTGATGCAGATTCTCTTGAAGACTTTACCGAAGTAAACGGCTGGCCATACAGGACCAATCCGAACGCGGCTGATACTGATGCCGACGGCATGCTCGACAAAGAAGAAGACCGCGACGCGAACTTGCTCATCGCGATCACGCTTCAGGAGGGACAGGGCTGTCAGGCCGGCGTAACAAGCGACACTGATCCCAGGTACGCTGACACGGATGGCGACGGCCTTAGCGATAGCATGGAGATTGCAGGTTCGATCATGAGCCCGTCTAACTTCATGACGCTCATCGGCGACCCGTTGATCTGGGGCCAGGGTGGCATACCGCATGCATCAAGCCCTGTTGCCACAGATTCTGACGGCGACGGCCTGAAAGACAACGAGGAGTACAACGGATCAGTCATCACATACTTCGATTCCAACCCATGTATGATCGACTCTGACGGCGACAGCAAGCACGACAAGGACGAGTTGCCTGGTTGCCGTCTCAATGCTGATCCAAACTGCGTTGGCAGCGAGAGTGGCTCTACGGCCATGGGCGTTGACTCCGACAGCGACGGGCTAAGCGATGGCCTTGAGATCATGCTCGGCACCAATCCCAATAATCCTGATACCGATGGTGACGGAGTATGGGATGGAATAGAAGATGCCAACCATAACGGTATCTATGAGCCGAGCCTGGGCGAGACCAACCCTGGTATTGATACCAATGGCGATGGCATACCTGACGGATTCGATACTGATATGGATGGACTCTCCGACGGCCTTGAGCTTCGCTATGGCACGGATCCGACAAATACCGACACAGACAGCGATTGCATACTGGACGGCATCGAAGATTCAAACCTCAACGGCCAGTACAACATGGGCACCGAGACCGACGCGCGCAGCTCTGACACTGATGGTGACGGACTGCCGGACGGCTGGGTAGCATCCAGTGGAATGGGCGAGGATCTAAACTGCAACGGTGTGCGTGACCAGGATGTTGATGGCCGCTACCTTGAAACTGATCCGCGCAGCCCAGACTCTGATATGGACGGCATCAGCGACTATGAGGAAATGATGCAAGGTGGCTACTTCAATCCTGCTGATAACCTCAATCGCGCGACCACCGGACGCGAGGGTTGTTCGCTAGTCGGAACACAGAGTGCAGCAGCACCAACAAGTGTCTTCTACTTGCTTGGTCTGATGATTGCGGCTGTAAGGTTGTTAAGAAGGCGCAAGACCTCTGCTTGAGATAGAGGGTTAGATAGCTCCCCCAAAGGCCCCGGGTTAGCTTCGGCTTCCCGGGGCTGTTTTTATCCCATGCGTTGTCATTGCGAGGGCGAAGCCCGAAGCAATCTCCGTAGATCAGGAGATTGCTTCGTCGCTAGCGCTCCTCGCAATGACATGCGTTTTACTCTACAATTTTTTTAATTATCTCCAATTCTTTCTGGCGTTGTTGCTGCTCTACAATCTTAGATTTATATGTCGTTGCCACCTTGTGCTTTGCATCAAGCTTAAGCGCTTCATCAATATACTTCCGGCATGCATCAAAATCCTTAAGATCAAAAGTTAGTATGATGAGCTCGCCCAACACCGTTGTTTTTGGATCGGGAGTTACGCCTTCCGGAGCGTCTGCTGCGAGCGCGCGCTCAAATAGCACGAGAGCTTGGGGCTTATTATTTTCCATCCTCTCTATCTGGCCTGCAATGAGAAGGAGCATAAAGTCATTAGGCTCATATTTTAACGCCTCATTAAGATAAGGCAGTGCGGCCTTGTAGTCATCGACCTTGAAAAGAGCGCGGCCCGCGTGCCTGTTGATGGCTTTTACAAGCGGATGTTCGGGATAACGTTCTTTTGCGCCCTTTGCAGCCTCATCTAGCATTTCTGCTGCTTCTTTGGTTTTGCCACGGCTTTCTAGGTATATGCCCAGCCTAAACAGCACCATGGGATCACGACATCCTTTGTCATATGCTTTACTTAGGAATATGCCGGCAGTGGCAAAATTGCCCTCGTCAAACGATTCAAACCCAGGTTTTATCCACTCGTCCCACGCTTTGTCATGATGGCCTGATTTTAGGTAGATGTTGTAATCGTCCTTTGTGGTGGGATCAGCAAAAGCAGAAAAGGAGATTAAAACTAAGGCTAGGCACAATAGATATTTGAGTTTCATGGGGATGATGTATAAGCGAGACAAGCGAGAAAGGCAAGCAGGGCATCAACGGATTGTCATCGCGAGGACCCGCCAGGGTTCTTGGCGGGGACGTGGCGATCCCCGTGATTTTAAGGGGATTGCTTCGTTTCACTCGCAATGACAGCTGCATTAAATCCATTGACATAAAATCCAAGTAATTACAGGATCTGCGCTGCATGAAAACAATCGTTCACAAATACGGCGGCACATCGGTAGGCGATGCGGCCCGCATAAAGATTGTTGCTAAACGCGTTGCTGATGCAAAAAGAGCCGGCAACAAGATAGCTGTCGTTGTTTCTGCAGCTTGTGGTCAGACCGATAGACTTATAGCTCAAGCCCAAGAGATTTCAGCACAACCTGGCGCCAGAGAACTTGATCTGCTCATGGCCACAGGCGAGCAGGCAAGCGTTGCGCTGCTCTGTCTGGCACTGGGTGAGCTGGGCGTCGAGACCGAATCATTTCTCGGCTTTCAGGCAGGCATCTACACAGATGCAAATCACGGCAGGGCGCGCATAGAAAAAATCGAACCAGAACGGGTCAAAATGGCGCTTGAGGCGGGAAAAGTTGCGGTGGTAGCAGGGTTTCAGGGCGCATCAAAACACGGCGCAATAACAACAATTGGTCGAGGCGGCTCAGACACAAGCGCCGTGGCCTTGGCGGCAGCCCTTGGTGCAGATCATTGCGAGATATTCACAGACGTAGAAGGCGTGCACACTGCAGACCCGCGCATTTGTTCCAACGCAAGATTGTTGCCGCGCATCACATACGAAGAGATGATGGAGCTTGCTAACGCAGGCGCCAGGGTTTTGCACTCGAGGTGCGTGGAGATAGCAGCGCGCTATCGTATTCCGCTTATCGTGCGCTCATCCTTTACTGATGGGCAAGGCACGTGGGTTGTGCCTGAGGAGGAGATCATGGAAGGAACTGTGGTATCTGGAATCACCTGCACAACCGGCGAGTCAAAGGTGGCTATCCGTCGGGTGCCGGATAAGGTGGGTGTTACAGCGCAGATCTTTGCGCCTATTGCAAAAGCCGGCATAGATGTGGATCTCATAATCCAAAACGTGTCAGCAGATGGCTTTACAGACCTCACCTTCACAGTGCCCAAGGATGATCTGAGAAAGGCCATGACTTTGGCAGAGGCAGCTGCGCGCGAAGTAAAGGCGGGCAGGGTAGAGGCGGCAGGCGATATTGCCAAGGTTTCGGTGGTGGGCTTAGGGATGAGAAGCCATGCAGGAGTTGCGCACCGCATGTTTGATGCACTTGCACGCGAGGGCATTGCCATACAGATGATCGGCACATCAGAGATTAAGGTCTCAATTGTTATAGATATCAAGTACGCAGAACTCGCAGTTAGAGTACTGCATGAAGCTTTTGGGTTGTCTGGCTGATGTCATTGCGGGAAGCCCGCAGGGCGACGTGGCAATCCCAGGCAAACCTCGTTATGACGGAGATTGCTTCGCTGCTCGCAATGCTTGTATTGAAATGACTAAGGAAATGGGTATAGTGGCTGTACCGATGGATTAGTAAAAAGCGCTGTACAAACGCGGGGATAGTTGCTAGTATCATATCAGAAGTTAGGAAATGGTATCTGCTCCCCGCTTGACTTGCCGCAAGGCCTCAGGCGGGGTTATTTTTATGAAAAAATTTTTGGATTAAAGTATCATCAGCATTTCCTCAAAGCCCTACTTCAAGGAACCGGCGAGGCATTGATAAAACAGACTGGATAAAAATTGACAAGGTACTTTACGATTCATGTCTCGACAGGCGAGTTTATACGAAAAAGTGAACACCTGAACTCGCAGTTAGAGTACTGCATGAAGCATTTGGACTGGGCAGGGAATGTCATTGCGAGGAGCCCGAAGGGCGACGTGGCAATCCCAGGCAAACCTCGTTATGACGGAGATTGCTTCGCTTGCGCTCGCAATGACAAACGTGACTTGTGCATGATAAGCGATAATGTTATTATTCTGCACCTTGAAGGCGTCGGATAATTGACGTTTATATCAATGTGAGAACGAGATGAGCCTTTATTTCATTCCTACATATTCAAACAAATCATATAGTTACATCAACAGGGGAGTGCTGCATAAGTGGCACTTCCTTTGCAGTATTAAGGGGTTAAACAAAGAGAGGTGCATATGAAACGCTTAATTTTTGCATGTTTGCTCATAACGCTTGCAGCGGTTTTTGCTGCAAACACGGCATCTGCCGCTGGTGAGTTTTCAAAACCCATACTTATTGGTGGTGACAATTCATCAGCCAATCAGGATCCCCAAACAGTTACAGAGGCTACAAGCCTTAAGGCCATAATCCATCCTTTGTCTCAGCCAGCCGATAAAAACTTCAAGATTATCGATGGCAAGATTCAACCTGACGGCTTGGATGCCATCTATGTGGATGATGTGGCAGCAACACCAGGCTTTACTAAAGAACCCCCAACGCAAGTACAGGCAAACTCGCCCATGATTGAGCATGCTCAATCCCGCTTTAATCCTGCCCTTAAAGTGCAGGCAATAGGTCCTGAAGATATAGTTTTAGAGAAAGATATATTGGGTACGATCACGAAAACTACATATCAGTTTGAAGGTGTAATTGGCGGTAACTATGAATCACATCGCATGGTCTTAGGTGATATAAGAGAAGTAAACCCAGCAAACGAATTCCAAACGCTTTTTGGCCAACCCCCTCTTGAAGAGGTCTTGATAGGTGGGGTTTTAACACCACTCATTGGAAACGCAAACGAAGATGGACCATATTATGCTAACACATATCCGGCTACTATCATCGCTGATCCAGCAACAGTACCCTTCAAATGGTGTCCATTTAACTTTTTGCCTTTTAAAAAGCCACCTGACTATCCCTGTTGGGGTCAGCCTACATTCAGCGACGATGAATATAAAAGCGTGTATCTCTTTGATGTGGTGGATCTGGGCAATGGGCTTATGTCTGCATCTTATGATCCGTTGTATCTCTCTATACGCACTATTTATGAGCTCATTACAGAAGAACAAATATCTCCAGTAGGTCCCGATATTATTAGTCCCTTTACACACAACACTTATCTATATTCCTATTTTTCTCCACTCACCCTGTTCCGCAAAGTGGAAGATCCAAACGATATAAGATTTAGATTTTCAGGATACTCTTCTTTTGAGTTCCCTTATATTAAATGCGAAAAGACGTGCAATACATGCCCTACTATTTGCACTGCAGACTGGTGGAAGCTATTGCCATCAAACTGGATCATACCTGTTGCAACAAATCCTATTTCTGTTGAGGCCATTGATCTTGGAGGTAAGGCTTCTTGGCAGGTTGGCGGTGACCCGACAGTTCCTCATCCAGATAGGGATTTGGCTGTCACATACACATCAACGCTGTTTGATATGAACAAGTACGTGCCTGATGGATTTGGGCGGCCTGCGGTCTTTGACAGCAGCTATTACAAATTTAGGGATCTGCTAGGCACCTGTGATGGCCCTTGCAGCCCTGTAACATTTAAACCGCTTAAAAAAGAGCGTTTCCCTGATGATGTAGTATCAATTGCGTTGTTCAATAAACAGGTCAACAAATGGGCAGAGGGAGCTGATAATCAGCCTTATATAAATGCCAATGCTAGCCATATTTTCGACGTTGAATTTTGGGGATTAATAGGCAAGGGCGTGTATGATACTGCAGTGCTCACTGATTTTGCAGAAGACGCTGTTAATAGAAAACAATATCTCTTGGTTCCTTCAATAGCTGCTGATCCTTCTGATCCAAATAATGCTGTCATCTATATTGTTGATAAGGATCCTTTAACCATTGATAAGAATAGAATTTATTTTAAGCGTCCATGGTCAGAAGAGACAGATGGCTTTAATATTTTTGCCCCTCCGAATTTCAATCCGATAAAACCTTTTTGCCAGAAGTCTTACGGCACAGATTTCAAACGAACGCCTATTATATTGCCGGCGTTTGTGCCAATTGAGAGAGCGGGTGCAGGGTTTGTGCCTTATCAAATTCGCACAGGCAACCTCGATGGCGATAAATGCGATGATTTCATAATTACATGGCGCGGAAAACATACGATTAAAAACACTGTTTATCCTGCATACGTCCAGTTCGATGATGGCAGTGGTGCAAGGATGTTCTCTAACCGCGTGACCATTGTGCTTAGAACCGAAGCAGGCACAGCCTGCAATATCGAACTGCCGCAGGTTCAACTTGGCGACCAATATCCAAACGGCATACCCACGCATATAGATGTGGTTGATCAGACCAATCCTGATCCAAAGGCTGTAGTTGCATCAGCCAGTATCGGCGATTTTGACAGCGACGGCAATAACGACATCGCAGCAGGCAACTTTAGATCAGAGGATGACACGGCTTATGCCTATGCTTACTGGGGCGGCTCAAGCATTCCATTTGATTCAGTTGATGTTGAAAGATTTCGCGCAGGCTTTAAACAAGGCGCAAACCTAAATGGCGTGGGCATGATCGAGGCTGATCATACTGCACAGGGTGCAGATGCGCTCATGCAGATAAACGGGTACCCGCTCATGCTTCCTGAAATTGAATGTCCGGATTATACTGCTGCCACAAGTCCTGTGGGATCGGTCTTTGAATCATATGTGTCTTTAGCCAACAATGTACTTACGCGATGGATTAATATTGATGGCCCTGGTGTAAACGCTTGGCTGGGTTCGCTTCCAAATTGTCTTCTTGGTCATATTGATCCGTTTAATATCAATCTTCCATTCTTAGCTGCGCCGCCTGTTTCAAAACCCATACCCCCCAGATGCGTTGACAAGAAGCCATGCGTTTTGAGCGACGGCACTATGCTTCCATTTTTTGATGATGATCCATGCTGTGTGGATGCATGCGGCGCCATGGGTAAGAAGGACTGGGTCGAAAAGTGTGCAATATATGTCTATATGTACGGCCACTTTGGAAGGTCGTGCCCGCTCAAGGAGTATGTGTATAAGTGGGGCGATCCATCTAAGGCTGATTGTGGTACGTGGACAAAAAACGATGTGCCTAGCATAGATCATCTTAACCGCGCATTGGCAATGGATGACGATCGCGGTGGCGATGCAGGAGGCGAGACCGATTTTGCCTCTGCATGGCAGCCAGATACCGTGGTGAGTGAAGAATCAAATGCCATTGCAAATCGTAAGGATCTTATCTTAGCTCAAACTCTCGTAGAGCGAGAAACAGAAAAAACAGAAGAAACTATAGAACGAGAACGCGCGCAACCGAGTTCGCCATTTCCATTTATGAACATGACGCTTCCGCTTAGAAAGCTTTTTACTCTCAGCTTGGGAGAAGCACCGGAGTTTTCTAGAACAGTAAAGGAGATGGAAACGAGCGAGTCATATGCTTTGATGGAAAAGGAGATCAGTGAGTCCATTCTCAGCTCACTCATAGGCGCGCCAAACTCATTAGAGATGATCTTCATGCACCCTGTAGCTCCATTGCTTGTTGGAGGAATTGCAGAAACAAGTAAGATAGATCTTGGCTCTGAAGAACGCCCTAATCAGGTTATTCGCGAGAAAATGAGCTCTGGCGGATGTTCGTTAGTAGCAGATGTCATTGCGAGCGATAGCGAAGCAATCTCCGATATCATGAACAAAGTACGCAATAATATCTCTGCAATCGCAACATGGCTCTGGGATCTATTGGTGCCCAGCGCAGAGGCAGCTGTATGTGGTGATGGAGTTGTAGAAGCTGGTGAGGACTGTGATAGTCCTCAAATATGTTTACAAGTTGGACCCCCAATTGGGTGTGGCTTTGCTCCTATCCAGGCTTTGTGTCATGGTCCTGGTTCTGCAACGCCGTGTAAGTGGGGTTGTCCTGTCTGTGGTGATGGCTGCCTTACCGGTGAAGTATGCGATAAGACTGCTTACAATGCCATCAATGGAGGATGCCCACCATTCACTACCTGCAATCCTACATGTACTGCTTGTGTTCCAACACCGCCAAAGTGTGGTAATGGCGCTCTGGATGGTAATGAAGAATGTGATCCGCCTGGCAAACTATGCCCTGCAGGCCAATACTGCACTGGTACCTGCCTATGTGCGCCTGATATTGCATTTGGTGTAAAACTTCCAATCGGTACTATCATGCCAGGGCATAGGGAGATGACTGGGGTGCTGAGAAAGGGACCGCCTAAGTGTAATTACAATGGAGTACAAGATCCGTGGGAAGAGTGCGATGTGGCGGGACTATCCGACGCTGCTGCACTTGCCCAGATTCAAGCGGTGTGTCCTCCTGCAGTTGCCCCGGCAGTGCTTGATGACTGCGACATGAACGATTGTACATGCGACTACAGACAGCCTCAATGTAAGCTCGGTGATCCAAACGTGCAGTGCGAAAAGTATTCTGATTGCGGAACAGACGAAATATGCGACATAAACTGCCAGTGCGTGCCGCCTCCAGGCGCGGGCGCTGTGCCTTCCGGCCTGCTCGCAGAGGCTTTTAACGATTGCTATGTGCACGCCGACACATTCTCTGGCGATGCAGAGGCAGAGATCTACAAAAAGATAAACGATGAATTCCGTGCTGTTACTGGCAGACAAGACGACCTGTTTGCAGAGCCAGAGCAGAGGGTCACCATAGTATGCAAAATAGGTGGAGCCTCAGCGCCAAATAAAGTCGCATCTGACCTTTCGCTGTCCTTATCAGGAGATCCAATACCTGATTCAGTTGACAATGTACGGCCGTATATGTGGATACAAAACAGCGGTTCCGAATTCATCGATTCGGGAACGCTTGAATTCAAGCACTTTGAGCTGATCTCGACACCTACGCGCATTCTGCCTATGGAGGGTATTGACCCTGCTACCCAGAAGGCGAAGTCAATTGTGCTGCCGGATCTTACATCCAGCGTTGATCTTTCGTCGCTTGAAGGTGTTTCGCCTATGGCAACCACATCAGTAGCATATGGCACTGGCAATACTGTTCTCATCAACAATATGCTAGAGCATCGTGTTTACTCAGTGCAGCCAGGGGATGTCACCTCTGCCCAAACAATAAAGGCGCAAGCAGGTCAAATGCCTTCGGGATCTGCTATAGTCATCCAAGAAGTAAGGGCTTTGCTGCCGCCTGATGGCGCATCTTGGACGGGCACTGCAGGTTATAAGGATTTAAAGCCCATTGAAGAGAGGGAGCTTGATGGCGAGTTGGTGAAAAAAGTGCTCAAAGAAAATATGGCAGCTATATCTGGTCCGCCTACCTCTGCCATTTATACTGGTCTGCCTTGGGAGCCCAACCTCAATTATCAGTTCGGCCTTGTGCAGGAGGTATATGCAAAGGCAGGTGATCCTGTGCCACCACCGGTAGAACTGACGGTTGGAGTTTTGGCAGGTAAACCCATGATGATGGGTAGGGGTGCTGGCTGCAGTTGCAACATAAGTAGCGGAACGCTTGGCATTGGCACTGTACTGCCGTTCTTGCTCATACTTGCGGTGCCTGTAGCAGGTGTAACAATCGCTCGTGTAAGGAGACGGAAAGTGAAGTAGGAGATCGCCACGCCCGCTATTGCGGGCTCGCGATGACAACGTGAGGGAGCTGGCCCTGTACCGTACGGTACAGGGCCAGTTTATTTTTGGCCAGAGCTGTTTGTCATTGCGAACCACGAAGTGGTGAAGCAATCTCTTGATCTGCGGGGATCGCCACGTCAACCTTAGGTCTCCTCGCGATGACAATATGGAAATGCGTTGACTTTCGTGCGCCAGTCCATAAAATGAGTAAAAACAATAACATCCATATAGGATAGGGGGAGGGAAAATGACATCCAGGAGAATTCTTCTTGTGCTTGCGGTCGCCATTTTTGCGATTTTAGGCGCCCAGCCGGCCTCCGCTGCCCACAACGCTGACATCATCACAATTAATCCAGCCACAGATGGCGGCAAATACATAAGCGTACAACAATCAGATACCATGCCTCAATGGAGCTTCAACGCAGGCGGCACGTTTGACTATGCGTTTGAGCCGCTGGAGTATGCTGATGCAGCAGGCAACCGTAGGCGCGGTATAGTAGATGACCTGCTCATGATGAACGTGCAAGGCGCCATAGCCTGGACTGATTGGTGGCTAACAGGCGTAAATGTCCCGCTGGCATTGTGGGAGACTTTCTTTAATCCAAACCAGGCTGCAGCGGCTGTTCAAAAGCAAACCTTCTACGGAAAGCTCGGCGATGTAAGAGTAGAGATGAAGTTTCGCATTCTAGACATCGAACGCTTTCACGTTGGTCTTTCAATCGTTCCGTTTTTCTATTTCCCAACCGGCA
>JBDRBN010000120.1:0-5201 GCA_043822785.1 Pseudomonadota bacterium | reverse complement strand
GGCGAAGCGAAGCAATCCCCTTATAACCTGTCTTTGCAGGAGATTGCTTCGTCGCTAAACGCTCCTCGCAATGACACCTCGACATGAGAAAAATGAATTCTTATATATCAATTAGTTAAGACCTCTAACGCGACAGCAGTGTAAATTCTAAATATTCAAACAATAACGTTTTGAGATTAGGTACTGAAGATTAAATATTCCTTCGAAATTCGATATTCGGATTTATAGGTACGTTGATTACACAAGAACTAGTCCAGCTAGTTCTGCTATTAGCCTCTTCGTTATTCCACTTTCAAACTGCACCGTGACTTTATGTCCCATGCTCGTGTGTTCGCAGCTCTTTATGATTCCCATACCAAAGGAAGGATGTGTTACGCGTTGACCTCTAGCAATGCCGCGCTCCTCTGGAGGACGCTGATCAAAATCATCAAATCCGTAATTCGTAACTCGTGACTCCCGCCACTGATGCGTCGGCGGGCAAGCGTAACTCGTGGACTGTTCCCAAACCTGCGCATCTCGCTTGCCAACTGGGATGCGCACGCAATGCTCCTTAGGCAAATCACCTATGAAGCGCGATACCACGCTGTAGCGCTCATGCCCAAACAGCCTGCGCTTAAATGAGTGCGTAAAACAGAGCTCATGCTTTGCCCTGGTCATGCCCACATAGCAAAGGCGCCTCTCCTCCTCGAGCGCATCAGGATCATCTATAGAACGCGAGTGTGGGAGCAAACCTTCCTCCATTCCCACCATGAAGACGTTAGAATACTCAAGGCCTTTAGCAATGTGCAAAGTCATCATGGTCACTGCACCCTGCTTTTCTTCAACAGCATCAGCATCCGAGATGAGCGCCACCTGATCGAGAAACTCTACGAGTGGAAAGTTGCCATCAGCGGACGCGAATTCCTCAACAGCAGCAACGAGCTCATTTATGTTCTCTAATCTGGCTTCAGATTCCACCGTGGATCGTTCAATAAGCTCTGCCACTATCCCGCTGTTTTCCAAAATATCGCGCACGAGTTCTCCCAAAGGTCTTTCACTAGCTCCCTTTGAAATCCCTGCGATAGTATCGCGAAACTCCATAAGTCGCTTTGCCTGTGCGCTGCGGCACACCCCCGATTCAACAAAGGTAGGTATGGCACCAAAAAGCGAAAGCCTTTGATCAGACGCATGCGCCTTAAGTCTTAAGATAGTAGTCTTGCCCAGACCGCGGGGCGGAACGTTTATGATGCGCAGGAAACTCACGTCATCATTGTTATCCATAACCAGACGCATATACGCGATCACGTCCTTTACCTCTGCGCGCTCATAAAACCTAATACCTCCATAAAGCCTATAAGGAATTCCCCTTTCCCTAAACACCTCCTCAAACGAACGCGACTGTGCATTCGTTCTGTAGAAGATGGCAAAGTCCTTGTAGCTGTCTCCTTTTGCGCGCGCATCTGAGATGCGCTCTGCTAAGGCCTGGGCCTCTTGCTTCTCAGATGCACATGAAAGCACAGTGACTTTTGCGCCGTCACCCATGTCGGTCCATATGCTCTTGGGCTTGCGACCTGCATTTTTTGACACAACAGCTTGAGCTGAAGCGATGATGGAATTTGTGGATCTGTAGTTTTGCTCAAGGCGCACGACCAAGGCGCCGGGAAAATCGTCCTCGAACCTTAAGATGTTCGAGATGTCTGCACCACGCCAGCGGTAGATCGAATTGTGTGTAATAATACCGTTCGCTATAAAATTATGTGTGCGTTCAATATTGAGGTCATAGACGACTTCTCGAAGATGAATTTTTTCAACTCGCTCTACGATATCATAACTGCCGTCCCCCAAAAACATCGCCATCCCAGGCATAACAGAAGCCGCTGGTAAAAAGGGGAGCGAGTTGGTCTCTGACCGCTTGCCGGAAGATGCGCCAAGCCGCGCTACGTAGAATTCGTTTATATCGAACGCCTTTCGCAATTCCGAAAGCCAGCGATCGATGCGTCCAAAGTCAGCGCTCGCCGTCTCAAATCTCCAGCTCCGTGAATCGCGTTTGGCCGATCGGACCGAAAAACCCAACTCTTCCAGCTTTGATCTTCCCTCGACATCATTTCCGACTATGGAAATCCGGTGCATCGGCGAATAACCTCGCCTATCTCCGCATAACGTCACAACGACGTTACGCCGGTTGGAGTTTCGCGAATGCACATGGGGAACTATACCTAATCGGTATCCCGCGAAATGAACGTGTTTGGAAGTGCTCACCAGTTTTCGACCAGATCGAAGAAAGAGAGCGATCCCTTCACCGTCGTAGTTGTTTCTGAAGATCCTGTTCACACGGGCTGGACGAAAGTCCCCACTGCCATAGCAAGAGAAAATTTCATCCCCTTTGTGCACCTTTTCAATCGGTAGTTCGGAACCGTCGGCCATCGTCACAAGAGTTTGACCGATCAAGCATTGATCATCGTCTCCCACCACACAGATGTTTCTGTGCACACAAGCGATGTTTGCGAGCAGCCTATACTGCGATGCATTGGTGTCCTGGTATTCATCCACCAAAACAAATCTCCATCTCTGCTGATAAGATTCCCTGATGTTTGCATGCTGCTCAAAGAGCTTGACTACAAGGCGAATGATGTCGCCAAAATCCACAGCAGAGAGTTGTTCAAGCCTGCGCTGATAATGATCATAAATCTGCGCCACCTTTTTGAGATAAGGATTGTGCGCGGCTGTTTCAGAAAATTCATCTGGTCCGAGGCATGCATCCTTGGCCCGGCTTATCCTATCTAATACCGAGCGCGGGGGCATGCGCTCTCGATCGATATCCAGATCGGACATGCACTCCTTGAGGAGCGCAAGCTGGTCAGCATCGTCATAGACTAAAAAGTTCTTGCCAAGCCCGGCTAGCTCAAAATGCTGTCGCAAGATCCTGAGGCAGATAGAATGAAATGTTCCCAGAGCGATCTCTCTGGCATCAGCGCCCACCATCTCCTCCACACGCCTTCGCATCTCGCCAGCAGCCTTGTTGGTAAAAGTTACTGCGACGATCTGTGAAGGATACGCAGTTTTACTGGATATGAGATGTGCAACGCGATTCACAAGCACACGCGTTTTTCCGCTTCCCGGGCCTGCCAAAACTAAAAGAGGACCTTCAGTATGATTCACGGCTTTTTGTTGCTGAGGATTAAGTTGCATGTCATTCAACTGTTACGCTTTTTGCCAGATTGCGAGGTTGGTCCACATCAGTGCCCTTGTAGTCAGCAGCATAATAAGCCAAAAGCTGCATGGGAATTGCTAAAAGAATAGGAGCAACATACCAACTGGCAGCGGGAATCTCGATGCTATGACTCGAACATCCTTCGAGTTGTGTGTCACCCTCTGTCACTACAGATATAACAGACGCCCCGCGCGCCTTAACCTCCTCGATATTTGAAAGCACCTTTTCATGCAGTTCATCTCTAAGCACTATGGCAACGACTGGTACGCCACGATCGATGAGCGCGATTGGACCATGCTTTAGCTCACCTGCGGCAAACCCCTCTGCGTGCATGTATGATATCTCTTTGATCTTAAGCGCGCCTTCAAGGGCTAATGGAAAATTTGCTGCGCGTCCAATGAAGAGCACATGCGTTGCATTGCATATGCCCTCTGCAATCAACTTTATGTGGGGAGCCATATCAAGAACCTGTTGCAAAAGCGATGGCACGCGCACGAGCTCATCGATGTGCTCTTTTAGAAACTGTTCATCAATCTTATGCAGCCGAGAAGCCAAATTCAGCGCAAAGAGATAAATAGCAGCGAGCTGGGCAACAAAAGCCTTTGTGGAAGCAACCCCTATCTCTGGGCCAGCGTGCGTGTAGATTGTTGCATCAGCAGCGCGAGCTACCGAACTTGCAACAACGTTACATATGGCCAACACCTTTGCGCCCTGTTTGCGAGCCATAACTTGCGCTGCAAGAGTATCTGCAGTTTCACCAGACTGAGAAATGGGAATTACAAGAGTCTTTGAATCGATGAGAGGTTGCCTATATCGAAATTCAGAGGCCAAATCCACCGCCACTGGCACGCGCGCCAGCGATTCGATCAGATATTTGCCCACCATTGCAGCATGAAAGGAGGTGCCGCAAGCTATGATCGCTATTCTGTCAAATTTAGGCACATCACCATCGAAGAGAGGCGAAATTTCGTCCAGCACTACTGTGCCACGCTCTTTATCGATGCGTCCTGCCAATACATCCTGCATGACCTTGGGCTGCTCAAAAATTTCTTTGAGCATGAAATGTTTATATCCGCCCTTTTCCGCCATGAGGGGATTCCACGGTATGCGCTGAGGCAAACGTTTTACTTCTTCACCGTCTTCACCGTAGATCGTTATTCTGTTCGCATCTATTACAGCAACGTCGCCATCCTCTAAAAAAATCATATCCTTCGTATAAGGTAGAACTGCAGGAATATCCGAAGCCACTAATTTCTCGTTTTTGCCTTCTCCGATTACAAGAGGACTTCCGCGCTTAGCCACATAAAGAACGCCTGGCTCCTTTGAATTTAAGATTACGAGGGAGTATGAACCTTCGAGCCGTTTGCGTGCAAGAGCTAGAGCATCAAATGTTGATTTACCCTGTTTTAAAAAATATGAAATGAGATGAGCTATAACCTCTGTATCTGTCTCAGATGTGAACTCAAAGTTATCTGCGACTAAAAAATTCTTAAGTTCTCTGTAATTCTCGATGATGCCGTTGTGAACCAATACGATATTGCCTGAACGATGCGGGTGCGCATTGGTCTCAGAAGGCCGACCATGAGTTGCCCAACGCGTGTGACCTATTCCCGTGCTGCCCTGCATGGGCTTTTCTAAAAGAAGCTTTTCAAGGCCAACAAGTTTTCCTTCTACGCGTCTTATATCAATGCCGTCTGGACCTGATACTGCTATTCCTGCTGAATCATAACCGCGATATTCAAGGCGTTTAAGCCCATCTAGCAATACAGCGGTTGCTTCTGAATTGCCTACGTACCCTATGATTCCACACATGCTAACCTCCAGTTTCAATTAAATCCGAATTTCGAAGGAATTTCTAATATCAAATTTCCACTGCTGTCGCGTTAGAGGTCTTAACTAATTGATATATAAGAATTCATTTTTCTCATGTCGAGGTGTCATTGCGAGGAGCGTTTAGCGACGAAGCAATCTCCTGCAAAGACAGGTTATAAGGGGATTGCTTCGCTTCGCC
>JBDRBN010000119.1:0-15078 GCA_043822785.1 Pseudomonadota bacterium | reverse complement strand
GGGTAAGGGGTAAGGGGTAAGGGGTAAGGGGTAAGGGGTAAGGGGTAAGGGGTAAGGGGTAAGGGGTAAGGGGTAAGGGGTAAGGGGTAAGGGGTAAGGGGTAAGGGGTAAGCGGTAAGCGAAGAGCAAAAGGCAGGAGATTGCTTCGGCGCTACGCCCTCCCGCCACTAACCCGACGGCGGGCAAGCGCAAAGACATTCGGCTTGCGCTCCCGCCACTAATACGACGGCCCACCACTAAACCTTCGGTGGGTAGACTGGGCAAGCCACAAGGGGAGGAGGGAAAAGGTCTCTCAAGGGAGGGGAATTTCTCCAACAGGGGGAGGAGCTTGGCAAAATCGTCAGGCGGAGCAGATTCATACTCGCTGCCTTAAACTGTCTTTTCTGGACAGGAACTAGTTAAGCATTGCACCCGCGCAACTTTGCTAATAGCTTGGCGCGCTCAATCTTAGTTCTACTGCTGAATCAGGGAATTTATAGCGCTATGACGAAAAAGAAGAAAATTCTGCTAATTTCAACTGCCCAACATTATACAAAGGGGCACAAGGGGAAAACTACGCCCTGTGCCGCACTTGGAATCATTGCTGCCTACACCCCCTCTTCCTATGATGTGGTCCTCATAAATGAACAAAACGAAGGAAATGTATATCATGACGACGTCAACTTAGTCGGCTTCACAGCCATGACCTGTCAGATAACCAGGGCAACGGAGGTTGCAAAATACTACAGAAAACGCGGAATCCCAACGGTGATAGGTGGCATTCATGCTACGGTGAGGCCCGAGGATACTTACGGTCATTTTGATGCTACAGTGATTGGCGAAGGCGATTTAGTTTGGAAACAAATTCTAACAGATTTTGAAAGCGGTGAATTAAAAAAGGTCTACAAAGCTGACAAGCTTGTCGATATGAAAGAAGTTCCTCCTTTCCGTCATGACCTTCTCTATAAGAAAAAGACAACCCTTTCACATGCAATCGTCCAGACCTCGAGAGGCTGTCCTTATAATTGTGATTTTTGTTCTGTCACGAATCTTTTCGGCAACCATTACCGGACCAGGCCAGTTGAAAATGTCATAGAGGAAATTGCCAGTCTCAAACAGAACTTCATCTTTTTCATCGATGACAATATCATGGGCAATCACAAGTATGCCTATTCCCTCTTTGAAAGGTTGATACCGGCAAAAAAGGCGTGGGTAGGCCAGTCATCGCTGGAGCTGTCAATAAAGGATCTCACGCTCCTGAAGTTGGCTAAGAAGTCCGGTTGCAAAGGGCTTTTCGTTGGCATCGAGTCGATAACCGGTGTAAACATGCCGGGCAAGTTAGGCACATCCGATCTCAAGAAGATCTCTGAAAAAATAAAAATCCTTCGCGATCACGGTATCATCGTAAACACATCCGTCATATTCGGATTCGATCACGATGATAAATACTGTTTCGAAAGAACTGTTGAATTTTTGATAAAAAACCGTGTTGCCTTGAGCAATTTCCCCAACCTCACCCCATATCCAGGCTCAGCGCTCTTTGCCCGCCTCGAAAAGGAAGGTCGGATTCTTCATTATATTTGGGAAAAATATAACAACCACCATCCGACATTCAAATTAAAGAATCTTACACCAGAGGAACTCGTGGCAGGTGGCTATTGGAGTTCTTATCATTTCTACAATATCCGCAACATACTCAAACGTTTACCGGCAAACTTGCGCAATATTTTCAAATATCTTTATATGAATTTTCAATACTATCAAATTTCTAAATTACATAAGAGCAAAGCCCACATAAGCAAAATGCCCCCCACCATGAGAAAAGAGTGCCTAGAAAAGTTCTAAATACTTTTTTTAAAACCGGTGCCAGGTCCATTTGCAAAAGCTGAACAGAGAGCACCAGGAATCAAATGCACCTTAGGATAATCAGCTCTGTAAATGGAGTTGTTGCTGATGTGGTGGGATAAAATCGTCATAAAATCGTCAGACGGAGCAAGTGGTTAAATAGCGCAATTTCTTGAAATGTTTGCGCATTATTTGCTCCGTCTGACTGTCTTCTTGAAAGGGTCGAGAGGTGAAACGACCCCGACCACCGGAGGCAACTATGAGACGCACACAACTGTCGTGGATTTCGATCGGATTCCTCCTCGCAGTGACAACCGTCATCGCAGCCGTCGTCCTCCCTGCGGGGGCGGCACGCGGCGGCGAGGGCACGGCGACGATGTTCAAGGGCAATGTCGACGCACTCATCGAAACGCATTCCCGGCAGAACGACCTCGACGCCGACCTCGTCCGGAGTATCGTCAAGATCTCGTCGAACGGAAACGCCGGCGCGGTCTCCGCAAGCGGTGCGGTTGGCCTCATGCAGCTGATGCCCGGTGTGGCCCGGCAACTGGGGATCGCCAATCCCGCCGATCCCGAGCAGAACATCCGCGGCGGGTGCCGCTACTTCAAGATGCTCCTGGACGAGTTCGGCAGCACGGAGCTAGCGCTCGCAGCGTTCAGCGCCGGCCCCGGCGCCGTCCGAAAACACGGGACAATGCCGCCGGACAAGGAGACGCAGGCCTTTGTCGCAGCCGTCGTACGCCTCTCGAAGACGATCAAGGCCGAGGCGGGCAGCGCATCCCAGCTCTCTGACGAACACCCTATCATCGGCAGCTGGACCGGAAGGGCGCGCTACACCGAGACCGACATCCCGCAGTACGCGGGGCTGGTCCAAGACTATCATCTTATGATCGCCAAGAGCGGCAATGGCGTCGTCCTGACGAACGACGGAAAGCCATTCGGCAATCCCGCTGCGTACGCGACGAAGCTGACGGCGGATGGACTGTTTGTGACGTTTCCGGGGCCTTATGCTATCCCCGGCCTTGTCGATCAGACGATCAGCGTTGATCTCAAGGTTCGCGATGACGCGCTCACGGGGACGGTGACGACGGAATCGGTCTCGACGGCCGGCGACGCCGGCGTCCGAAAGCGATTGGTACAGTCCCTCGACCTGAAGCGCGTGGGAAAGTAAAAACCCTCAAAGAGAACAAGTGGTGAACACGGGCTCTCTAGGGAGAGGAAGTTGGTGCCTTGAGAAGTTCTGGGAGCATTGAGGTAGGTTTATCGCGCGTGATGAAATCCAGGCGGACCTCTGCACGCGTCACCGCGACATATAGCAGATTACGTTCCTCATCATTTTGGGAATTGAACTGAGCTTCAGTAGGGTTGACGATCAAAACGTTTCTAAACTCCAACCCCTTTACCTGATGCACGTTGGTAACGGTTACACCGGGTGAAAAATCAAAACTATCCCTGTGTCCCCACCTGACAAATGGATATCCGATCTTCTTTAGAACCTCGACCAGGTATTGGGCCTGCTTTGGCCACCTGCAGATTACAGCAGAGAGCGAATGTTGATTTTCTGCAATGCGCTCGCCAATCCACTTGCCGATCATATGAGGCTCTGCCTCATATGTATCCGCCTTGATGAGGCTCGGTTCTGGACCGTGCCTGACCGTCTGCTGCGTTGGTTCGCGCAAATCCAGATCCTTCCTCAGATGAGCTGCAACATTCATGATCTCTGCAGTGGTACGATGAGAGACATTCAGCTCAATCGGCGTTGTATCTGAAAAACCGGCCTCACCAAGCAGTTCTTGCCAACTTCCAAAATGCCGGTTCATCACAATCTTCTGCGCCAAATCACCGACGATCGTAATAGTCTTATCCACATCAAGCGCATTCAATAGAGCACGAACTTCCAAAACGCCAAAATCCTGCGCCTCATCGATGACTATGTGATCGCAGATGTTGTGCTTGCCAGGAAACTTGCACGGGTAATGCCCCTCTCTTGCGTACACCAAATTCAACATCACCGAGTCATCCTGCCTGTCGCGACGACGCGACCTAGCCTGTGCGCTAAGCTGTGCTGCAACGTCCTGCCAGCAAGGCCAGAATATTTCTTTTTTACCAAGATATTCATAGAATCTGAAAATATCATCTTGATACGCGCCCTTAACGGGATCAGGATATTCGCTCACATATCGATTTATTTCATTTAAACATATCGGAGATGATTTGAATTGTTCGGATTCGCGACTCTTCTTGATTTCGTCATACGGAAATCCGCCACCATATTCCTTGGCAAGATTTCCTAGCCATTGATCGTAAGTGCGTATTGCCACACCTTCGACATTAAGCTCAGGCAGCGTATTCTCTATATAAGTCTTGAGCGATCTGTTGAAGACAACAACCATGCAACGTCTTGGACTAGCATCGCTGTTATCCTCATGTAAGAGCCACGCAAGACGATGAAGGGCAACTGTTGTCTTGCCGCTTCCTGCAATGCCCTGAATGATTACAGGTTTATCCGAAGAGTGGGAGATCAGGTCGAACTGTTCAGGAGTTATAAGAGACAGTATCGGAGGCAGATGCCCATCATGGCCAGCAGACCTGGAGAGAAGTTCGCTGGAGGCCTCAAAATGCCATTTGCCAGCTGCCTTTCTAGAGATACCCTCTGGCATCTCGATAACCTGCAGATCATATTCCTTACCCTTATATCCGCGACGAATCTTGATGACCCCGCTTCGCTCTCTACCCTGGATCACCTCATCGAACTCCTCGCCCTGCTTATAATTATAGTAGAGTTGGCTTATTGGTGCCTTTCTCCAATCAACTATGCGATGTTTGGGAAAGCTCGATGTCCCCAAACAGAACTCAACTTCTTTACCATCTTCATCAGTAACGACCCTGGCGAAATAGAGTTGTTTGGCTATGGAGTCGTAATCCTCTGTCATCGTACGCCTAAGTTTGCTTAGTCCATGGGCAACCGCCTCATCATTGGCCAGCTGTACCTTATCCTCAACCGACCTGCTGCCAACGAGCTCAGCGGTCAGCTTTCTAGCCAGCTTCCTATTAGTATGCATATCGCCGTTCGTTCTCTCCACCTCATCGAGAACGTCGGCGTGAATGCGCTGCCAACGCGACTCCTCGTCGACCACGATCTCTTCAATTTGTTCTTTTGATATATCCATTTAATCGTCGTTTTTTCTTAATAGCCCCAAAAGGGTTTTGTCACTACCAAAAGTGGCTTGGAAAAGTCCACAGGAAATCAGAGAGTTCACAACAGAGTTAGTAGCTTCTCTCCTCGAGATCGGCCCACATATCGTATGCGATTTTCACACCTCGTCAGACGGAGCAAGGGGTGAAACAATGTAAGGGATTGAAATATTTGCGCATTATTTGCTTCGTCCGACTGTCTTCGACTGCGACTGTCTTCGACTGTCTTTTGTGTAGAGTTCAGAGGCGGACGATACGCTTTAGGAAGGCGTACACAGCCACGATGCCTACGCCGATGGCAATACTCCAACCGATTTTGTTAACGAAGTACGGGTAAACCGCGAGCGCCAAACCAGTAGCCATGGCAAGATAATCGGGCCGTTTCTTGCCGTATATTAAAAAGCCCACGCCCACAAGGCTAACAAAGACATCCCAATATAGTAGTCCGATGGCGATAAGAAGCATATTACCTTACTACCAGAACGGACTTGCAAGAGCAAACGGCCGGTGGCTCTTTATGGCAGGTAAGGCACCCTACACACGATTTTGAGCCAAGACCTTTTCGGAACTTTCAAAGATGACTTTTATCTTATTGTGACCAATGAAGTCTCCAACGATACCTAGACCAAACATAGGATGTTCAATGAGATCCCCTTCAGAAAACTCCGAACTCATCATATAAGGTTTTGAGGAACCTTTTGCATTGGAAACAGCATCTTTCCATATAACTTCAATAGCAACGGCCGCTTTTTTAGGAGTTCTCTTAGCCGTTGTTTTAGGTTTTACAGGCTTAGCCGGATCACGATATTTGTGAGCAGCTCCACAGGTCCTGCACTCGCATCGATCAACATTCCCCTTCTTGTCCATGGAAATTATAGTATGGGCTAGGGCCAACTTACATTTTCCGCAGTATGAGAGAATCTCCTTAGCCACTACACTTTCTTTATCAGTATTCATAAGCATTGACCTCCTTACGTCATTGATGGAAAAATCGTGTTAAAGTTATCTTCCTATCCCTGTACCGCTGCGCTTGAAGCGCTTTGCACCTGACCTCCTGCCATATCCTTTGCCCGCCTTTGCTCTGCGATTTGGATTATAACGATTTCTGGGCGAAACAAAATTCAAGTCGCCCTCAGCGCACAACGCACGTGCGGAATGATAGGGATGATCCTTGCACACAGGAACCGGGCGTTTGAGAAAGCGCTCGATGTTGCGGAGATAAAGTCGCTCTGCTCCGTCACAAAAAGAGATCGCAATGCCCGAAGCGCCGGCGCGCGCAGTGCGGCCGATGCGATGGATATAGCTCTCTGGCTCATTGGGCAGATCGTAGTTGACCACATGTGTGATGCCATCGACGTCAATGCCGCGAGCAGCAATGTCAGTGGCTACAAGCACCTTGCAGCGACCAGTGCGAAAGTTATTAAGGGCAGCCATGCGCGCTGTCTGCGACTTGTTGCCATGAATCGCATTGGCTCTTTGACCTAGCTGTTTTACAAGGCGGTTTGCACCGTGTTTGGTGCGGGTGAAGACGAGCACGCGACCTGCATCTGGTGAGCTCAAGATCGTAGATAGCAGTGCTTGCTTGTTACATTCATCCACAAAATGCATGCGTTCTTGCACATGTTCCACAGTTAACTCTGGTGGAGCAACTGTCACGTTTACGGGATCGGTGAGCAAACTCTCAGCAAGCTTTCTGATCTGTGGCGCCATGGTTGCAGAAAACAAAAGAGCCTGACGCTTGCGCGGAAGCGCTTCGATCACCTTCTTTATGTCTGGAAGAAAACCCATGTCGAGCATGCGATCTGCCTCGTCCAGCACAAAGATTTCAATGCTGGAAAGTTTTGCATGTCCTTGGCGAATGAGGTCTAAGAGTCTTCCTGGAGTGGCCACGAGTATGTCCACGCCACTCAAGAGAGCCTTTACCTGCGGACGCTGATTCACGCCGCCAAAGACAAGCGCGTGTTTGAGACCAAGATGCCGGCCATAGGTTTTGAAACTCTCGCCCACCTGTGCGGCCAACTCACGCGTAGGTGTAAGCACTAATACGCGCATTGTGCGCGGGGGCATCTTTTTATGCTGCATTGAAAGCCTTTGCAGGATTGGCAGCGCAAAGGCAGCAGTCTTTCCAGTGCCGGTCTGGGCACAGCCGATTAGATCACGGCCAGAGATCAGGTGGGGGATCGCCTGCGCCTGGATGGGCGTGGGGCGATCGTACTTCTCGTCCTTAACAGCGCGAAAGATCGGCGCCGCGAGCTTTAGCTCGTCAAATGATTGGTTCTGCATTGTACATCCTTTTCTTATGCACTTCAGATATTCCGAAGTCTGCAATGATGCGACCATCAACTAGTCACCATGACACACATGTGGACTAGCTTTGGCCGCTTATAAAGCCTGCTTAAAGCATCACAACGATGCTGGTTTCACAGACAAATTTTTTGTGTGATTCAAAACTACAGGAGAGAAGTTTATTAGGATCTGCTCTCAGGTAAGCCGTTCCAAACCACCTAGCTTGGGAGGTCATATAAGCGATAACATACCGAAAGGCAAGTTTTTCCGGAAAACAACCTCGGGTGTCAAATTGCCGACCTAATTCCCCTTACGTTAGTTTATCGACCAATCTTTAGAAAGGTTGCGCGATATTTTTGATTACTTTATTACCCTCTTGCCGCCATAGTGATTGACAAATACCTGATATTCTTTCACCTTCCCCCCCGTTTGATCTCGGCAGTTCATACACCTCAACTCTCTTCTTCAGGAAGGAGTCCACGACGATGGGTAATAAAGACGGCATCTTGGTAGCCCGTGGGGGCTTCTTCAGCCAAACCTATCGCACATCGGGCCTCATCGGATGCGCACGCAAGATCATTGCGGGCATCCGCATGAACGTTGCCCCGCTCATCATGCGGCGCAGGACAAACCAAAGCGTGGGGGCCTATTTCGACCTCATCACCGATGACGGCCGGATGTTCTACGGCGACAACTTTCACTTCGGCTTTTTTCACGACAATGCGACAACCCTGGATGATGCGCTGGGCGCCCACACAGACATGGTCGCCAGGATGGCGAGGCTCGGCGACGCCAAGCGCGTGCTCGATATCGGTTGCGGAATCTGCGCCCCGGCCATCCGCATCGCAGGCACATACAGCGGTCATATCACGGGGATCAACATCAGCCGCGAACAGGTCCGCCAGGCAAAACTCCTAATCGACAAGAAATGTTTGGCCGATCGTATCCACGTTCGTGAGGGAAATGCGCTCGATCTCGACTTCGAGGACGAATCCTTCGACTCGCTCCTCTGCCTTGAAGTGGCTGGCGATATCTGTGTAACCGAAGCACAGAAGACAAAGCTCATCGATGAGATGTATCGCGTGCTCAAGCCCGGCGGACACATCGGCTTTTCCGATCTCACGTTCACGGGGTGTCCTGACGCCAGCGAAGAGAAGGCAATGAAGATGATCCTCTACCACGAGGGCCGCGAACTAATCACCGACTGGCCGGCTCTCTTTCAAGAGCGAGGCTTTGAGATCAGGGAAAAGCACGACATGATCGAGCACACGATGCCAACGTGGGATCACTCCATCGCTGTCTACGAAGAACGTCGGAACGAGGTCGAAGCACGCTACGGAAGACGAATCGCCGCTCAATCGCTTACAAATCTCAAACGCCTGCCAACGATCCTGCGAAAATACGGATCCTTTCCCGTCATCAGCGCTCAAAAGCCGACAGCAATGAAATCAGTCAACTATGTGATGTCCGTCTGAATTGTCTGTCACTGGACAGGTGCCGGCTGAACAGGCGCGCTTTGAATGAATTCGCCGCTGAAAAAACCGCTTTCAATCGCGGCTGGTACCGCAAATATGAGCCCTATGATGTAGATCCCCCAGAAGATATATACGATCACCATTTGCTTCTTGCTCAAGGTGATAAGCCAAGACGCTATGGGGTTATGCTTTGATGCGGGCCGCACCAAGGCCAGAACTTGGAGGAAGAGAAAGAAGAAGACCTTCACCATTATGGGTACAATAGAGAATCCCATGATGAGAAAGAGAGCAAAAACAATAGAAATGAATATGCTCGCCATGCGCCCATCCGCCGAAACGCCCAATTGCTCCAGGAGCGTCCCTACGGCGCACATCGCGATCATCAAGACAAGCGCGCTGAGAAAAATAACAGCATATCGAATAATTTTTATCTCTTTCATGATTCGAGTGATTGATATCACTTCTGTGACAAAATGAAAATAGAGTTGACTGATACCCCCCGTCACGGAGCAAATAGGGGCGGAGGGTGCTCAAGTATATTTCTTTGGACGATTTAACTCATTGAGAAGCGCATTTACTTCTTCTTTCATCTCCATGACCCTTTCCTCTCTGCCTACCATTAATTCGTTGAGTTTTTTAATATATGCCAACTTCTCTCTGATAATTTCTTCTGCCTTCTTACGCTCAGAGATATCACGAGCAATTATAACAATATCGCCCTTTTCCTCGCTCTTGGGCTCAAGACTAGCGCCGGATATTCCAACAGAAAAGCGCTTACCGCTTTTAGTCATGCATGAGCATTCTAAATCAACGACTTTTTTACCTGCCAGCAAATGCTTCCAAATTTCTGTTTGAAAAAAATCTTCTTCTGTTGCAAACAAGAAAGCAATATCGCGACCCAGCAGCTCTTCTTCATCGTACTCAAGGTTGTCAATAACTGCCTGGTTAATCCGTTTCAATTTGCCCTCTTTATCAACAACCAAAAGCATGTCTGTCATCGAATGTATAATGCCATCCATATAGTCTCGCGATACTGTGGTTGACTTAAGCCTATCAGCCATCATGTTGAAGGACTCCACAAGCACGCCCAGCTCATCTGAAGAAGTAGGTTCAATAAGGCGATCAAGATCTCCGGAGCGACTTATTCCCATCACGTGCGCGGTTAGATAAGCGACGGGTTTGATGATATAATTTAAAATTTTATAAGCGAGCACGCCAAAGAGAAACAATGCTACGATCAGGACAACTATCGCAATGTATTGCGCCTTGCGCACTCCAGCCATCAGCTCCTTAACCGGTTGCGCTACGATCACGCTCCAATTCGGAAAGCCTACATCATGGCTGAGATACACTGGCGCAAAAGCAAGCATTTCATCTTTTCCATTAAAATTTTTAATGTGCATCGCTCCATAGTGAGTAGTAGACATATAGGTCTGAAGAGAAGAAGGAAGGATAAACCGCAAGACCATTTCCTTATCAGGATGGCCTACCACACTGCCATCAGCGTTAGCTATCATCGCATAACCAGTGCTGCCTATGCGTACCGAATCTATAATCTGCCATATCTTCTCCATATTGATCTGACCAACTATTACCCATCTCCTATCTCCAGCCCTATCATCCACCGGCATGGCAAGTGAAATTACAACCTTGAAAGGATTGATTATCGGATGAGCTCTAGAGATGCCGATCTTTCCTTTAACCCCTTCAAAATACCAAACCTTACCTTTCCATTCACCGCGATATGCATATGTTGTGGAAGTGATCACACGTGCTTTTAAATCAAGAAGGGTAATGTCCTCAAACAGCGGATACAGATCCTGCAAACGCTGCATCCTCTCGCGCTTCTTCTCAGGCTTTACATCGATCGCCTGAATTACCTCATCAGTTGAAAGATTCTCAAGATCAGAGAGCGCCCTATTCAACGTACGATCAACCTCAGCTGCAACCTGTCCGCTCAGGGCTAAAAGGTTGTTGATGGCTATTGGTTCTATTGTGCGATGAACCACGATGAACATTACCATATATGATAGGAGCATCGGAGGAAGCAAAATCAAAAAAAACCCCAGAAAGAGTTTTGTGCTAAGTCTTGAAGAAATTAAGCGTCGCATCAAAGTCCCTCACCGTTGTTGTAAATCATTGCTCATTCCGACCCAGAAACTTTAAAGTTTCCCAGATTTCGTTCATCTTGCTCCTGCCCTGCATGATCTCCTCAGGTGTTCCAACATCGTGCCACATATGACATTTGTCGAGAATATTGGACGGCGGATAAACTAACGGGTCATTTAGCATCTCTTCATCGGTAAACGGCCTGGCGGCAATATTTGGATTAGCAAACCATAGTTCATTAACAATGGCAGCGCTTACCTTTGGCCTCAGCACATAATTGATAAAGGCTTCGGCCGTATATTTATGGTGTGCACCCATTGGTATAGCCCAGTTATCAACCCAGATATCTGAGCCCTCTTTTGGAATGAAATAGCGCAAATCCTTATTTTTTTCTATGGCCTGCATGGCCTCGCCGCTATATATCTGCGCAGCCCACAGATCGCCAGACACCATCTTGTCGCGTATATCAGTGACCTCCAGATAACCAACGATCAATGGCCGCTGCTTAAATAGCTCTTCTTCAGCTATTGCTATGGCATGCAGATCGTTGGTGTTGAAGTCTATGCCATGCATGAGGAATGCGGGCATGAACGTAGCAAAAAGGTTATTGAGCATAGCTATTTTTCCGCGATAAACAGGATCCCACAACAATGACCAGGAATCAGGATTGCCACTAATGTGTTTTGAATTAATGATAACACCTGTTGTTCCCCACAAGTAAGGCACAGAGTGTTTGTTTTCTGGATCATAGGGAGGATTTCTAAATTTTTCGCCGATATTTTTAATGTTGGGAATGTTCGTATAATCGATTGTATCCAAAAGCCTAGCTTGAACAAGAGCAGTGATAACATCATTTGAAGCAATTACAAGATCGTATTTAGAGGAAGCGCTTTGAAGCGCTGAAAAGAGCTCTTCTTCATCATCAAAAGTAAGATAATTTACCTTTACTCCAAACTCCTTTTCAAAATTAGCAACTGTATCCTTGCCTATGTAGTCTTTCCAATTATAAATCGTAAGCTCACCAGAAAGTTTACGATCAGCTTCTTTAAGATAGATTCCTTTAAAAAAAAGAAACCAGCTCGCTACTAATACAATTAAGGTCACGATGACTATTGCCAAGACGGTCTTGTATTTAATGCCCATCTTCCCCTCCATGACCTATATTAGACTATTCATAAGTAGCTTGACTAAGCCATTTTATTCAATAATTTACGTTGATCAACAATAACAAATCTCAACATTTCAGTCGAGTGATTAGGGGTGGATATGAAAAAAATATGGCTATTTCTGCTGCTTTTTGCACCAATCCTCGCTGCTCCAGCAGGCGCAGACGCGAACAACAATTATGTTCTTGGTGGGTTTGAGGCATCAGGCCATGTTGTAGCTGGCGCAGGTTACGAGCATTTCAGCAACGATGCGGTCACAGAATGGACAAACGACGGCACTTTTCCTGGTGTCATCGGCTCATACATCCCCAACGTCGCAGCAGGTGTTGCGCCCTCGCCAGGGCAGGATAATCTCATGTTCTATGTGGATGATGTTGAGCTGGATATCATAAAGTCGTTTGGCGAAAATATTAGGCTGCGCGCTGATCTCGAGTTTGGCCGCCTGGCTTCTGGCTCATTCTGGAATTTTAACCTTCAACAGGCATATGTAACTGCGAATATCCCTGTTGGAAACGGCATAGAGGTTCTCATAGGCCACTTTTGGGGGCCAGCTGGCTTTGAAGAGGATGATGCCTATGATAACGAGATCATTTCTTGGAGCATATTGAGCCGGGCTAACCTCTATCCTTATATATTGACCGGAGCAAAGATTCTTTATGCATTTAATGATCTAGTTGAATTACACGTATTTGTGGTCAATGGCCTTACAAATGACACAACTGCCAAGATAAACGACATGCCCTCTTTTGGAGCCTCACTTCGTTTTAACTGGGGTGAAGAAGACAGCGAGAGCACAGTTGGGATAAGCCCCTTCTTCGGGCCTGAGAGCAACAGCAACAGGCATTACACGTTTGGCGCTGATATCGATTGGATGGTGTATGTAACAGATGCATTTGCTATTGGCGGTGAGGGTCTGTTTAGACAGGATAATGGATTCGGAGGACCTAACAGCCGTTACCTTGGTGGGCTTTTTGAGCTTTATTATGACTTTACAGATTCGCTTTATGGAGTACTGCGCTACACATATGCTCAGCAGTTTCAGAATACCAACGGAGTGCTCAATCTCACAGGGCAGAAACAACAAATCCACGAAGCCAGCCTCGCAGGAGGTTTTTGGATAACTGATGCGACGGTGATAAAGGTGGAAGCTCGTTTCGATTTCATCGATCCTGCGGGAGCTTCGAATCAGACAAATATCGGCGGCGCCCTAGCTATGGCTTATGGTTTTTGATCCTACTGATGCAAAACAAAAAGCCCGACCGTCTGGTCGGGCTTTTTTATACCATACAAAAAGATCCAGCTTACTGCATGATCTTGCCCATCTCTGCATCCTGTACCACATGTTTTACGAGGTTGGGATCATAGGTGGAGTAGATCGTTATCTGCTGGCCCTTTTTCATCTTCGTGGGGTGTACTTCCCACTTGTCATGTTCGCGCGTGGGCATCTGTACCTTTGCTCCGCCCTTAATGACTGTAACCGTCATGGTCGTGTCGTCAAAGGAGTCGAAGGTAACTATATCCTTTTTCATGCCCTTCCTCTTGAGCGTAACCTTGGCAGCTTCTGCCTTTTCGCCTTCAGCAGTTTCAACAGCTCCGGCCTCAACCTTTTCTTTGCCAACACCCTTTTCCTTTATCTTAATCTTCTCTCCAGTTGCTGCGCCTTCAGATGTAACTACAGTTTCCTTCTCCATCTTTTCCTTAGCAGCAGGCGTCTTGACTTTTTCTTTCTCCTCTACGGTAACTGCACCTTCTGACGTGGTGACTGTGGTCGTCTTCTCTCCTTTAATGCCCTCACCTGTCACCGTCTCCTTGGTCTTCAGTTCGCCAGTGAACGCTGTGAACGCGAACCCAGCAACCAGCCCTACTGCCAACATCACGATCAAGATTTTCTTCATACTCCCCCTCCTGTGTTAGTAAAATGAGGCGTATTACTACCACAATGGCCACAATTATCAATTAGAAACCGTCGCCCAGATCATCTTTGGCCAAAAGGCCGTATCAAAGGGCCCACAAGCCTCTTCTTATGCCCTTCCCTCCTTGACAAAAAGGCACAGATTAGTAGGAAGGACACACAACTTTAAAGAGGAGGGTAGCATGAAGAATGCCTTATTATGGTTGATGGTCGTAACTGCATCGATGCTTTTTGTCTCTCATGCCAGCGCTGAGGAGAACACATATTCCAACAGCGAGTTTAAGTTTATGATGAAGTATCCAGAGAACTGGAAGATGAAGGAAGACTCTGACAAAATGACAAGCGTCTGTTTTGCTAAAAAGAAGTGCGAGATAGACAATTTTGTCAACAAACCGCAGATAAACCTTGTTATGCAAGATTTGAAGGGCACGAACACTACCAGTAGCAAAAAATACACGTCACCTGAAGGCATTAAGACAGAATGCGACGTCATAGAGAAGGGCAAAAAGACGTGGGCAGGAAAAAGTTCTTACTTCACCACAATGCGTTGCCCAGAAAAAAAGTATTGGCGGTATACCACGACGATCACGATGACACGTAAGCGCTCGAAGATGTACAACAGATATGCGCTCACCTGCTCGATGCTCTCCAAGAGCAAAGATAAGGCAGCATCCGTTGCTGACTATGATAAGGAGCTCAAAATGCTTTGCGAAGAAGCAATAGCCTCTTCTAGGATGTTGTGGTAGAAATTAGCCGGCTTTTTATTGCATATTTCTCATTACTTTCTTGATCAGCAGCAAAATATAAGTAAAATCCAAACCATCTGTTTAGAAACACACCTGCACAATACTTCTTGAAAGGGGAATGCAATGGATACACTTACGAGATCATACAGACATATGATGGTCGCTGCTGTTTTAGCCATCCTGCTTGGCTTTATAATGCTGTTCTACCCCGGCGGTACCATGGCGCTAATTGCTGCAGCTTTCTGGGGCCTTAAGCTTGTGATATCTATCTTCATTCTCTCTTACACGATATCCGAAGCTATATGCTACTTTAGAGCAGGGATAAAAAAGAACGGAATTGCCTACTTAATAATCGGAATATTAGC
>JBDRBN010000118.1:0-20517 GCA_043822785.1 Pseudomonadota bacterium | reverse complement strand
TCCTGCATCACCTTTAACCTATTGTTTTCCTTCATCGTCAGTAGCATCCCTTCCACCTCCTACGCTTACCCCATAGAAGGTATTATCTACTGACATTTTCCCTTGGGCAATTACCCTGACATTATCGCTTGGGTACCACAGAGATGACATAACGCCTTTTCAGCGAACTCCTGCTTCAAAGTCCTGCATATTTACGGACCGGCGTGCTGCCTCCCCGACTTCAACTTTGCCTTCGTGCACTAGTTTGGCAAGGGACTGATCCATCGTGATCATTGATGTTTCCCTTTGCCCCATCTCCATCTGTGCGCCGATCTGGTGGGTTTTGCCTTCGCGAATTGTATTTCTGATGCCAGAGTGAGGAAGCAGTATTTCCATTGCCAGAACTCTGCCTCCGCCTTTTTTGGGAATCAGCTGCTGGCAGAATACTCCTTCCAGGATAAAGGACAACTGTGTGCGGATTTGTGCTTGCTGATGTGGTGTAAAAACATCGATGATGCGATCAATGGTCTGAACCGCGGTGTTCGTATGAAGCGTAGCGAACACGAGGTGCCCTGTTTCAGCTATGGTGATGGCGCTCTGGATGGTTTCAAGGTCGCGCATCTCTCCTATCAGCACTACGTCAGGATCCTGCCTGAGCACATACTTAAGGGCCCTTTGAAATGATAAGGTGTCATGCCCGATTTCGCGTTGATTGATTACGCATTTTTTTTGCGTAAAGACATACTCGATTGGATCCTCGATAGTTATGATATGATCGTTTCGGCTGAGGTTGATCCTCTCGATGAGTGAAGCGATGGTGGTTGATTTGCCGCTGCCGGTCGGACCTGTTACCAATACCAAACCGCGCGGCTTATTCGTAATTCCCAAAGCTACGTCTGGGAGGCCCAATTCTGCTGGTGTAGGAATCTCATAAGGAATTGCGCGAAAAGAGCCAGCTACGGTGCCCATCGACCAGTAAATGTTACCGCGGAATCGGGCTGTTTCCTCGATGCCGAAGGAGAGGTCTATCGACTTTTCTGCCTCGAACTTCATGACTTGTTCCTGATCTAGACATTCGTAGCAAATAGCCTGCGTCTCTTCCGCTGAAAGCGGTTTGTCGTGGAGCGGACGCAGTGAGCCGTCTACTCTTATTTGAGGTGGAAGTCCTGTACTTATATGCAGATCGCTGGCGTTTTGGGAGACAGCTTTTGAAAGCAATTCCGTAAGAGTTGTTGGCATGTGAACCTCACCTGTCTATAGTTATTAATATCAAAAGATATCAGAGCCGCGTAGTAGATCAAGAGAAACTATATTAAGGCAAGCAACGCGAGAAACGCAAGCAACGTAAGTTCCCTCCCCTTTATGAGACTGTGTCGCAATAGGGGAGGGTTAGGGTGGGGTAGATCAGTATTTTCAACGTTGCTTGCTTTCTTCCTCTATCATCATTTTAACTATAGGGCTTTCCTTTAACTCAAGTTTCTTTATTAGTTTTCTGTTCTTTCCATCTTTGCGCAGATAGACGAAGCCATCGTTGCCCGCATATACCAGCTTCCATGTAGGGTTCTCCCACAGATATTTGTGGAAATGCCTTAAGTTCCAGGCTTGGTAGGCAGCAAAGACGAGATAGTCAAATTTATATTGTTGATCCAACTCTTCGAAGTTTCTGGAGTTGCGAGTAGTATCGACAAAGGCTCTATAGAACTCGTCGCCATATACGGGTGTGCGACCATCTATGAACACGCGCTTAGCCGGCCATCGCCTAAATATCAAATAGCCACCAAGCCCCATGTCATTGAGAACCTGCCCATCGATTTTATAATACTCCAGAAAATCGACCATACGCGAAGGGGCAAATTTTGCTACAGCACCCACTCCGACTTCATTGAAGATATTGCCTTTTATATCCATGGGGATTCCATATGTGAGCGCAGTAACGGATAGAACTAGAGCCAGAGCCAAATTCACCCATGCGCAGGTGTAGCCAGCAGGGCGTCTGATCGGAATTTTTGCAACAAGGCCCTTCATATTATGAAACAGGATAGGCAGGTTGACTATTAGGAATTCAGGGCCAAACCGGTGGCCCATGAACAGGATCGCTGAGGTCAGGGCGGTGAGAAGGAGATGGGAGATGCGCGCATTGCGTGCATTTATTATAAAAGAGAGTAGCGTTAAAAAGAGTATTATAATGAATATGAGCGGAGGAATGAGTCCATCCAGTGCCGTATGGAGCAAAGGCAGCCACTCTTGGGTCTGTGCCAATATAGTGCTCATCTGTGCATGTTCTCTATAGAAGAGATAGATATTAGCTCCCCAAGGGTTGATGAACGAACCTATGACGCACAAGAGCCCAACGATCCAGAGCTTGCTGCGGCTTTTGGCAGGTATGGCAGCCACAGCGCCTAAGCGGAGAGAGCTTACGTTCTGAATCGATTCGCCCAATGCAAATGCCAGCACGGTCTCAACGCCCAGCAGACCGCCTCCGTGGCTATTTATCCAAAAGATTTGAAGAAAGGGGAGGCTCCATATGAGTTTTGTACCATCACGCAAGTACTTGTGCAGGGTGAAGCAAAAAAACGTAAGTAGCAGCATGCCCAGCAGAAAAGGTCGATCCATTATCCGGTAGGAGGCGCCCCATATGAAGATCACGACTCCCCATATAGCTGCGCTGCGAGAGAGGGTAACAAGGCTTAGAGTCATAAACAAAAGCCATGAGATCGCGGCAGTTATCAAAAATTTCATGACAGTAAGCGCCAACGTGCCACCGAATTTGTAGATAAACCACTGCAGAAGCTCATAGAGCCATTCGTGATTGACCCAGGGTGAGCCAAAAGCCGTGTATGAGAAGATGTCGGTACGGGGGATCTGATGCATGTTGGCTATTATCCAGCCAGTAGCGAGGTGCCACCACACGTCAAATCCCACGATTTTTGTAAAACCAACCATAAAGACAAGTCCGGCAAGAGCGATAGCATACATTATGCCCGACGGACGTCTTAAGGCAAAATATCCCATGTGCTCCTTAATAGCACACACAGATATTCCATGCCAGTTCTTCGCGTTGACGGGACAACGTGCTCCTGATATTATTTGAAAAATTGGGAGAGTTCTCAATTCTTCATCTTTCAGCAAGGGGGAATAAGTGCCAGAAGTCAGTTTTCAGGTGCTGGATAATATCGGCCAGCAAATGGTCGATGCTGGCTTGATAAGCCCTGATCAGCTTGCGGTCGCTCATGAAACTCAAAAAAATCTTGGCGGAGATCTTGGCCATATCCTCATAAAGAAAGGCTTTGTCACAGAAGAGCAGGTGCTGGAGTTTTTGAGCCAGCGGCTACAAATTCCCTTCATGTCCCTTTCGGACTATGCGATTGATCCTAATGTGACAAAGGTGGTCCCAGTCAGCTTGGCCAAGAGATATCATTTCATGCCCCTTTTTAAGATTGAAGATGTGCTTACGATCGCTATGGCTGATCCGCTGGATGTCTTTGCCCTCGACGAGCTGCGCGAAGCGCTAAAAAGCAAAATTCAGCCGGTTTTGGCATCAGGCGCTGAGATCGACAGGCTTGTTGCCGAGAATTACCGCTTGTTAGAGGCGGCTCCAGAGGAAGCAGAGGGCATTGAGGTAATCAAACACGGTGCAGAGAGCCCTGAGGAAATGGCGGACAAGCTTCGCGAGATGGCCTCGGGGGCTCGCATCGTAGCTGAGGTCGATCGTGTAATGCGCAGCGCTCTGCGCGAGCACGCCAGCGACATCCACATCGAACCTATGACGAGTTCCCTAAAGGTGCGCAATCGCATCGACGGCGTACTTGAAGAACGTTTAATCTTGCCAAGGCAGATGCATCTTCCAATCGTAACTCGCATAAAGATAATTGCTAATATGGATATAGCCGAACGGAGGGTCCCTCAGGATGGCCGCGTGCGTGTAAGGATTCAGGGTCAGCTAATTGATATGCGTGTATCCACCTATCCTACGATGTTTGGCGAAAAGGTCGTCATACGTCTTCTCACGAAAGAGCAGCTGATCGACCTTGAAGAATTGGGTCTTAACAAGAAGGAGCGCAAGATCTTTGAGCATATCATAAGCATACCACATGGCATTTTCTTGGTGAGTGGGCCTACCGGTTCTGGAAAGACGACAACGCTCTATGCTGCACTCCAGCGCATCAACTCTCAAGATCGAAATATCGTGTCCATCGAGGATCCCATTGAAAATGAAATTACAGGCGTAAATCAGGCTCAGGTCAACGTGAAAGCAGGGCTAACTTTTGCATCAGCTTTGCGCAGTATACTTCGCCAGGATCCTGACGTGATCATGGTGGGTGAAATTCGAGACCGTGAAACAGCCGACATCGCCGTGCGCGCTGCAATCACAGGGCACTTAGTTTTTTCGACCATTCACACAAACACTGCCATGGGATGCGTAAATCGGTTGATAGATTTGGGGGTCGAGCCGTTTTTGGTAAGCTCTGCGCTGGTGGGCGCGATGTCGCAGCGGCTTGTGCGCCGAATTTGTACCCACTGTAAAAAGCCGGCTGAAGTGGATGAGGCTGTGCTTGCTACGCTAGATCTTCCTTCGGATGCGGTCGTCTATAGAGGAAAGGGATGTAAGCATTGTCGCATGAGCGGTTATTCAGGGCGCACTGGAATCTTTGAAATCGTTGCGCTCGACAAAGAGATGAGGGAGATGGTGGTTGCTGGCAAATCTGAGGATGAGCTCATCGAGGCAGTCAGGAAAAAGGGCGTGCTAGATCTGCGGCGTAGAGGCAGAGAGGCAGTGCTCGAGGGCAAGACAACCATCGATGAAGTTCTTCGAGTTGCAGAAGAGCGCGAGTGATTTATGCCTACGTTCTATTACAAAGCAAGAGACAAAAACGGCGTGCTGATGACAGGGGAGATCGAAGCGGTCTCAGCGCAAGAGCTAAAGGAAAACCTGTTCAGCGAAGGCATGGTTCCGCTGGATGTGCGGGAGGTGAGTAAGGGAGAGTTTTCCCTTGAATCCGCTACGTTCTTTTTTTGTCGTGTCAAAGCTGAGGATGTTATGATGTTCACTCGGCAGTTCTATACCCTCTTCAAGGCCGGAGTGAGTATGGATGCGATCCTAGGAGCCATGGCCAAGCAGATGCAGAGCAATTCTCTGCGAAATGCCCTGATCCGAATCCGCGCTGACGTCTCTTCTGGCTCAACTTTGGCACGAGCCTTTGGCCGTCACCCCAAGATCTTCAACGAGCTTTATGTCTCCATGCTGGCAGCTGGTGAGGAAGCAGGTATTTTGGAAGAGGTACTAAAACAGCTGTCAGAACTTCTTGCGAAGGAGTTTGAGATTAAGAAGAATGTGAAGGGCGCCACTCTTTATCCAAAGATCGTTCTCACCGTTCTGGTGGGAGCTGTAACCTTTCTTATGATGTACGTCGTTCCCAAGTTTGTGTCATTTTATGGCAGATACGGGGCTGAGCTTCCTCTTCCCACGAGGATAATGATCGCCATAAGCACCATATTTCATGATTACTGGTTCATACTGCTCGCAGGACTGGTCGTCATCATCATTCTCTATAGGCGTTTTTATAAGAGCCAAGTAGGTAGGATGAAGGTGGATATCTTTAGATTCAAGGTCCCAGTTTTTGGTCCCTTAAATCTAAAGGTGGCCAATGCTAGGTTTGGTCACATTATGGCTGCGCTCTATCGAAGCGGCCTTGCGATGCCCCGAAGCTTAGAGGTCGTGGCCGATGTGATAGGGAATTCTGCATATGCGCTGGAAGTTCGTAAGATAAGGGAAGAGATTCAGAGGGGAGCTACGCTGTCTGAGGCCATATCGCATCAGAACTACTTTCCGCCAGTTATAGTCGAGAGCACTGCGGTTGGCGAGCGTGCTGGTGCGCTGGGTGACATGCTTTCAACCGTTGCCGATCATTTTGATACAGAGGTAAACCATACGATCAAGAACCTAACAACCCTTTTGGAGCCATTTTTGCTAGTAGCTATCTTTGGTATGGTTGCACTTTTGGCTTTGTCCATCTTCTTGCCCATATGGAATATGTCCACTGTGATAAGCGGAAGGGGATAGGGGCCAGCAAGGCCAGCAACGTAAAGACCACACATGGTCACTGGTCACTGATTACTGATTACTGGTCACTGAATACGAGGGGGAGATATGGCAAAGAGGAAGCGATCATATTTTGAAATAATCGTCATAACAGTTGTCGTCGTTCTGACTGTCGTGCTCGCTGCAGGTCTTTATGCAGGCAGAACAAAAGTGCAGAAGAGCAATCTTCTTGTGCAGGAGTTGGGCATGCTGCGTTCGTCTCTTCTGCTCTATAAGACGATCAATAACCACAGCGCTCCGAGTTTGGAGCAGTTGATGACAGAAGAATACGATGTTGGAACCACAAAGAGGACATATGTTGAGCGACTTCCGTTTTCTAAAGATGGGAAAATCATTGATCCTTTTGGAAATCCTTATAATTATGATCCCAAAACAGGCTGGCTTTCGAGCACAACTTCTAGCTATGAGAAATGGTAATGAGCAAAACGTAGGGTTTTTTGTTTGGAATTTGGTGCTTGGAATTTGGAATTTTTTAAGGAGGTTATATGAGCAAGATAGGTGAGCGTGTAGCGATCATCGGACTGATTCTGGCAGTAGTTCTTATTGTCAGCTTTTTAGTGAGATATGAGCGCAAGCTGAACAAACAGGTAGTTATGTACTACCAGCTGCAGGCAATTCGCACTTCTATAAATCTCTTCAAGGCCATGGAACACAGAAACCCTGCTAGTCTAAAAGAGCTGGTCACTTCAACATACGAATTTCCTCAAGAGAATCAGAAGCGGCACTATCTTGAAAATCCCTTAGTGAATGAAAATGGAAAGTTGTTGGATCCGTTTGCAAATGCGTATGAATACGATGCCAAGACAGCCTGGGTAAGGAGCTCTACGCCAGGGTACTTCTATTGGTAAGATCTTTAAGTGTGGTGCGATGCAGCTCCAAAGATTGGCAGAATTTCTATTTATTTTTGCCTTATTGTTTAAGTAGTTATAGATTTAATTATGTGGGAAGTGTTTTCTCCACTTTAGACTAATGGCTGGACATGCTGAAAATGAAAACATATAATGAGGTTGCTAGAAAAGATATATATGATATATTTTATAAATAGTGTTTATATTAATTTCATTATCAATTAATCAAATCTGATGTTCATCGAAAGGAGGAGGGTTATGAATCGAAAGGGTTTTACATTGATTGAGTTGATCTTGGTTATAGCTATACTCGGTATTTTAGCGGTATCCGCTCTGCCTAAGTTTTTGAACCTCTCGTCAGATGCTGAGACCGCAGCTCAGGATGGTGTGGTTGGTGCAGTGCGGTCAGGCATTGCTCTATATAGGGCTAACGACATGGTTACAAGCGGCGGAACAGGCAGCTATCCAACATCGCTTGAAACCGGGTCCTGCTGCTTTAATTCAATTCTGACAAATCCGGTAACTGGTTGGTCTACTACGGATAACGTTACGTACACCTGTACCGGAACTGCCAACACGTTCAACTACAACTCTACAAATGGCACATTCGTCCAGAACTGATGACTGTGCAGGGCTAAACTTGGTTTGAGATAGGTTGCTTTTGGAGATAGGGGAATCGAGAGTAAGACACTCTTGGTTCCCCTATGTAATTTGGAGAAACTCTGAACCGAGCATTTACATTGATTGAGCTTTTACTCACCATGGCTCTGTTGTCGGTGATCGGCATGCTGTTTATATCCTATACCGGAGATGTAGGAAATGTAGCAGTGGATGCTGCTTCCTACAAGATTCAATCCGATATCAGATATGCACAGCAACTTGCGACCAGCACCGGCACTCCTCATGGAATACAATTTATCAAGAATGGGAACTATACAGTATACCGCGATACGCTTGAAAATCCCATATCCGACCCGCTCGATAAGCAACCTATGATAAAGGATATGGAGGGATTCGGTGATGTGGCAATCAATATTACGCTGAACGTGAAGTTTGACAAAGCCGGAAAACCTATTGAGGGTGGCGGGCAGAGCGTGGAGATCGTATCACCCAGCGGTGCTGCACGCCGAATTTACATAATAGACAATACCGGATCAGTGGTAGTTGATGTGCTTGGTTACAGCGATAGCTGTAGCTGCAGAGTATGTATACAGGAGTGAGAATTATGATGCGTAAGAGCTTTGATTTGACGATTGGTTTTACTGATACGAGTGAAGTGACGGACGATGAAATAACGCCATGATTGCTGAGACGAGAAAACAGAAGCTAGAAGTCAGCGCTCAGAGCATGAGATCTTCGAGAGCGTTTAAGCTCGTGGGGTTCATCATATTTATAGCTATAATTTCTGCGCTCATAGCTGCTGTGATTGTTTCTATTAGTCTTTCAGGCAAGGATCTCGACGCTGTTGCGAGGGCATTGCGTTCAAACATACAATTCGCTCAGGATCTTGCTATGACACGCGGAAGTCATTACGGGTTTACAGGTGTTTCCACGACCGAATATCAGATATTCGACGGCGCGCCAGGCACTCCAGCACGCAATCCTTTTACGAATCGAAACTTCAATGTGAATATATCGCCCATTGCGTTTGTGGGCGCTGTACCTACGATAACGTTTTTATCCAGCGGTCAACCAAACATCGCCAGCAATGAGATGATCACGCTGACAGACGGTACAGGTACTGTGAAGGTGAAGGTGGCGAGGAGTACAGGGTACGTATCGATAGTTAAATAAGCGGAGAAAGCTTTCATGCTTAAGAATAAAAACGGATTTTCATTGTTTGAAGCTGTCTTGGTGATCCTGCTCATCGGATTAAGCTTCTTGGGATTCGGCTACATTTTTGGTAACCTTGATCAGGAGGCGCTCAAGGCTGATCTCACAGTTCTCGCTGCCAAGCTCGCTCGTGAGAAGATGGAGCAGAAGCTACAGACAAAGGCGGATAGCGGTTATGCTTCAGTTGTTTTGGAAGCTCCGAAAATCGTAAGCAGCGGCAGATGGCAGTTTACGCGCCAGGTGGATGTGAATTACGTGAAACCTAGCGATTTTTCAAATTCAGTCACGGATACGGGTTATAAGAAGGTGGAGGTTGTAGTCTCGTGGGGAGGAGGCGTTGGCGAGTCAGTCACGCTTACGTCCCTGCTCACTGATATGGTGCCTTCATCAGTCACTGGGCCGGGATATCCGTCTTGTCACTGATACGAGGTGATGCTTCATGAAGTATATTGAAAAATATAGATGCGCTTTGGGTTTTACGTTCGTCGAGTCGATCCTGACGATTATCGTTATATCGGTGTTGGTCATTGCAATAGCCCATATTCTGATTAGCTCCCTAGATTCCTATAGTCACATATTGGATCGCCGTGAGGCTCTGCAGGAAGCTCGCCTTGCCGCGAATATGATGGCAAATGAGATGCAGTCCATCGCTGATCCAGCTAAAGATATCAGAGCCATATCCCCCAATTCCATTACATTCGATTCGTTTGCCGGAAAGGTGACATATGCCATTGGTGAAAACACGCTTACTCGTACGGATGGCAGCGGAACGAGCATGCTGGCCGACGATGTGACAGCGGAATCGGGATTTGACTACTACACTGCAGGTGGAGGCACTACTACGAATCCGTCGCAGGTCTATCGAATCGGTATAGTGATCGGTGTAAATACTGGAGTGCCTCAGTATGGTTCTGTTCTGATAAACAGCGATGTATATTTGCGTAACAGATATTATGATTTATTTACACAAATCTGAATCTTTAAAAAACTCACGCGGCGTGGGCATCGTGGCTGTGCTTCTCATAGTCCTGCTTCTCTCGCTCATAGGCGGTGTGGTCATCACGTTTGTAGCTGCGGGTGCTGTGTCAAAGACAAATGACCTTGTTCGGGAACAGGCATTGGGGTTAATCACTGCTGGCTTTGAATACTCGCTCAAACGCATGCAAGAGGGATTCGATCCGAACGGCGATGTAAAAACGTTGGGCAATGGCCAGTTCATGGTAGATTACGATGGTGGCACAGGTGTCATAACAATCACATCCGATGTAAGCGCCATGCAAGCACACGCAAATCCTCAATTTGCGATCCAGGGCCCAACCAGCTCGAACATGGCTGACTGCTTGAAAGTTAAGGTTGGCGATAGATATCTTTCAAACTTCAACAAAAGGCTTCGTGGCATTACTTTGCAAAATACCTGCAATGCTCCTGTCACCGTAACAGGGATGACCGTCAGCTGGGGCCCGATAGGTAGCGAGTATATGAGCTGCATACGCCTCGGCGGCACCGATGTCTACAATGACTCTCTCGGTGTGCCATCAGGCACAACCGTGAATATTACTAACCATATAATCTCCCCATGCTCTAGTCATCATTTGGATTACGTCAATTTTACGCTTCCAGTTCCTGATAGCAATTTCTCATTACAGTTTCACATGATCGACGACACCACCAAACAGGCTTTTGTGCAGTTTGTAGCAAATGATGAGGCAGCCTGTCTAAACGTAGATATGTCCGCAGCTTATATCGGAGGATCGGGCTACAGTAGATTGCTTGGCGGCACGCTCACCAACTCCTGTAAGCCTCCTACAACCATCGCCGTAGAACAGACGAAAGTGAGTTGGACACCCACAACTCCATTAAGGAATTTAATCGGGATACAGTTTGCGGGCAAAATCAAAAAGCGGTCTGATTCAACACCACAGCAAATTGATGCGGGAACAACGCTAACTCAGGACTATCTGCAATTTTCCTCTGATATGCGCGGCTGTAATTTCAAGATCACTTACATCATGCACGATGGCACGATCAAGACTGTTCCTGTAAACCTCTATGAAGAGGATATGGCAGCATGCCTCAAGGTGGATACATCTGGCACTTCAATCAGAGAAGGCAGCAGAGAATTGGTTGGCCAAAAATGGCAGAATACATGTCCTTTAAAGATAATGGTACACAAGTTAAGGACCACATGGTCAGGCGTTCCATGGTTTCGTAGGCTAGTGCAAATCCGAGCAAATGGTTCAGACGTCTGGTCTGGCTGGGCTTCTTCGCATACTGATGTGGACCTAAACGACGTTGAGATAGCAGGCAGTACTACCGTTCCTGTGAATCGATATCGTTTTAATAGCAATATGGCAGGAGGTTGCTTTACACATCACATGACTTTGTTCGATGGCAACGCGAAGGATGTGCCAAAATATTGTCCGTAAATATTATGTAAAATCATTTTTCTTTAGCAGAGATATTTTAGTTAATGTACTGAATTTCTTCATTTTTCTTTGCTAACCTCCAAAAAATGAGTATAATGCCGCCAATTACAGAGGGGGGAGAAGTATGTACTTAAAATTCTTCGGCCTTGCCGAACGACCCTTTGCTATAACACCCGATATTCAATATTTTTATCTCGGAAGACAGCATGAAAAGGTCCTAGATACCCTCATGTACGGAATAGAGCAGCGTTTGGGCTTTGTCATGCTCACGGGCGAGGTAGGCACAGGCAAGACCATGATTACCCGTACGTTGCTTTCGCGGCTTAATGGCGAAGTTGATACTGCGCTCATAATAAATCCGCTCATGTCAGTTTCTGAACTTCTCAGGTCTATCACCAAGGATTTTGGAATGACCATCAGATTTAACTCGCCCCAAAAGCAGATCGATGCGCTCAACACTTTTTTGCTCGCAAATGTAGAAAAGGGGCGCAACGCGCTGGTGGTGATCGATGAGGCACAAAATCTCTCCACAGAGGCCCTTGAGATGCTCCGGATGCTCACCAATCTTGAGACCGCAAAGAAGAAGCTCTTGCAGATCATGCTAGTGGGGCAGCCCGAGCTTTTGAAGATGCTGGCTAACTATGAGCTGCGCCAGCTCAATCAACGCATAACAGCGCGCTCTCAATTGGCACCGCTGTCATTTATTGAGATGATCCAATATATCAATCATCGCGTATGCACTGCAGGAGGAGGCGGCAGGGTCTTCTTCGAACCCAAGGCATGCAAGCTTCTTCATGCAGAGTCTAAGGGCGTGCCCCGTCTAGTAAATCTTCTTTGCGACCGTGCGCTGATGGCGGCTTTTGTGCGAGAGACATGCATGATCGATAAGCCCATTATGAAATCAGCGATCGTGGACTGGCGAGGAAGAACGCCTACGTCACGTTGGGGCTTCATTAAGCGTCTCGTGTTTTCCTCATAAATAAGCCCTTGGGGAGTTTTTTTCCCGAGGGCTCATCCTGAGGGCGGTTGGGCCCGAAGGATTTTATGTTTTGGAGTAGCCTGATGTCTCTTATTCATGATGCTCTCAAAAAAGTACAGGACAAGGAAAAGGCGCCGATAGGCTCTGGTCTGACCGCATTCCAGGAGTCTAGGGAAAATAAGCAATCCCGGGCGACTAAGCGCACTGCCGTCTTGGCTGTGCTCGTAGTCGTGGCGCTTGGGTATCTTGTATATAATAGGTTTTCATCGCCATCTTCCATACCGGATGCGGCACCAGCGCTTCCCTCAGCAGGACGGTCAGCAGTTGGAGCGCCCATGGATGCCGAGTCCATGAAGCGCAGAGCGATCGAAGCCTTTAAGGCAGATGAGCTTGATTCGGCGCTGGCAAGCATGGTTGCAGTTACTGAGATGAATCCAACCGATCCTGAGGCATGGAACAATCAGGGGCTCATCGCGAAGAAGCGCGGAGATTTAACTGCAGCACGCAAGGCATACCAGAAGGCGCTACAGCTCAAACCAGAATATCCAGAGGCGTTAAACAACTTGGCCATGCTGGAGCTAGCTGAGGGCAATGGTTCTTCAGCGAGGGAGCTGCTTCAAAAAGCTTTGAAGATGGTTCCGGCTTATCCCGAGGCTAATTTTAATATTGCCTTCATATATGACCAGGCTGGCAACAAAGAACAAGCTTTAGAATATTATAAACGTTTTTTGGATGTGAGCGGCGCGTTCCCAAGTACGGTCGTCGAGACCGTGCGCGATCGCGTCATGGAGATAGAGCCTTAATGAAAATTGGTGCATTTGACTTGCACGAGTTCATCGATGGAATCCGTTGGCGCAGAGAGCGCTTGGGCGTCGACATAGATGGAAAGGCTGTCCGGATAGCCAAGGTTAAGCGCCGCAGCGATGGCGGTTATTCGGTTGCTGCATTTACTGAGATTGACATCGATCTCATGCAAGCGGACGATCTTAAGAAGCAGCGATTTAAATTGGCGATAAGGCATATCGGCGAGGGCCTGAACAGAGTGGCAGTCAAAGCTGAGCATCCCAGTTTAAGAGTGCGCCGAATGAATTTCGCAAAGATGCCAGACGGTGATCTGCTTGAGGCTATACGTTGGAATTTTCGCGAGCATGTGGAGGGTAACATAGAGAAGTACATTGTGGGCTATTCTCCTCTGGAGGGTGTTGCTGAGGAAGGGGAGCGGATACCGATATTAGCATATGGCTTGGCCTCTGAGGTAATCGACGACTACTTGCAACTGCTTACGTCTTTGGGGCTAAAGCCTGTATCCCTTGAGCCTTCAGCCAGTGCGCTTCTCGCCTCGTTTCACGCAAACGGAATATTGAGCGATGACCGTTACCATGTATGCGTGTCATTTGGCGAGGTGATGTCGCTTTTCTCGGTGATGAGAGGAACTTTGGTTCTGTTTTGGCGTCCTCTACTAGGAATACACCATGAAGCGCTGATCAAATTTGTAATGCGAAATCTAAACCTTGAATCCGATGAAGCGCGCCGGGTGCTAACATCCTGGAGTTCGGGCGCGAAGAGCTCGAATGACGACCTCATGCACAGGATTGAAACGACGATAGGTCTTTTTTTCAGCCAACTCGTAATCGAGATGCAGCGTTCTATCGATGCCTTCTGCATCATGTATGGGGTAGACCGCGTCGATACCATTCACATATGCGGAATGGGAGCTAAATATCCAGGCGTGACCGAGCACATGCAAACAAACCTGGGTGTTGAAACGGATATATTCAACCCATTCAAAAATCTTATGGATCCGATTAAGCAAACCGATGAGGTAACGCGGGTGGCACCGCTCTATGCAGTAGCGGTGGGTTTAGCTATACCTTGACAAGCCGATAAAGGCCAGCAACGTAAAGACTCCAGCAAGTCACTGGTCACGGGGGTTATTTGAAGGAAGCATCGCTTCATAGGATGAACTTTTTGAAACGCGGAGGCAGCGGCTTTACATACAGGAGCTTGATCTATGCGATAGCTGCCTGGTGTATCTTTCTCATTGCCCTCTACAGTATTCAGGTTTTACGCTACTTAGACGTGCGGGATGATATCAAGGATGCTAAGACACAAGTTGTAAAGCTTAATGAGGAGAAGGAACATCAGATTGACCTCGTGACAGTGCTGAGCAGGAAAAGGATTGGAGCATCAGGGAAAGGTGATGTTGCGTCAATAATAGCTCACCGGCCCCGTTGGTCTAACATTCTAAGGGGGCTTACCCGTGTGCTTCCTTCTGACGTATGGCTAGATTCGGTCAACATCTCAGGAGGCGGCGATGAATGGTATGTCCTGACGATAAAAGGAAAGTCGAAGTCACAGAGATCGCTAACAAATTTCATTCTCAAGCTCGAGTCGAGTGGGATATTTATGAAAACGGCGCTCGATAATACAAAAAAGGCTAGTGATTCAGAAATTATTGACTATGAGTTGAGCACTCAGCCTGTAATGAAGAAGCTATTTCAAGATGCATAAACTGAGAATCTCCAAGTTTAGTCTTGATCAGGAACCGAGCCTACGCGAGAAATTTTTTTTCGTAATAGTGCTGGGCGGGCTGATGTTGTTATTTGTAAATGTATTCTGGGAACCACAGGCAGACAGGATCAAAACTGAGCGGTCCGAACTCAACAATATAAAACTTGAGGTGGATGCACTGCAACGGCTCATAGATTCTACAAAGACGCAGCTGGCTCTGCAGAAGAAAGCGCCACAGAAGGAGCTCGAGGTTGACCAGAAGGTAAAGAGCATGTTGGAGCGAAAGGTTGTGGACCCCTTGGCAGAGGTACATGCTACAGTAGGTCTTCTCAGCAGCAGGAGGTTTTCTCGGAAAGTTAAGGTCGAAGACATAACTATTGGCGATATTGTTGAGAAGGAAAATTACTTGATGGTTCCTATATCGATACAGCTTTATGGCCGTTATGGCGGCATGCAGGGTTATTTTAAGGCGTTGGAGAGAATTGATCGGATGCTTCTAATCAAAAGCTTTAATCTTCGAGCCGGAGAAGAAGACGGAACCGTAAAGGCATTATTGGACGTTGAATTATATATGGTAAAGAGATAAATTGTTTAGGTTGAGGTTAAGGAAAATTTAAAATGCGCTATCTGAACATAAATCTTTTTGCAGCTCTTGTGCTAGCTGTCTTGGTCATGTGTGCGCAAGGTGTTAGGGCTCAATCCCTTTCTGACTTTGACTGGGATGGATTTACAGGTGTGGGAACAGGGCAGGAAGTTCAGACACATACCGATCCGTTCTCAAGCGGCATTTCCGCTGCAGAGGACCTGACGGTTGAGGATCTCCAGCTTACCGGAATCGTCTATAATAACCCAAATGATGCATATGCTTTGATCAGCGGCTATTTGGTCCAACCGGGCGACCTAATCGCGGGATACCGCGTTGATGCTATCGAAAAGGATCGCGTTAGACTCAAAAGGATAGATGACGTTTTCATACTCGTGCTTGGAGGAGGTATCTAGGTGGCCAGCAGATACAAATTTAAAGCTGCCTTTGTTGGATTGATTGCCGCGCTTCTTTTGTGCAGCGCGCATTCTTTTGGGCAGAGTCCCGTGGTGGATACGGGCACCGTCAGCGGCACTGGTCCCAGGGGATATTTTGGCATTCCTGAAACGAGTAGATACGATATATCTTTCAAACAGGCTTCGCTTCGCGAAGTTCTGCAGTTCTTGGCTTGGATAGGCGATGTCAACATCATCCTTCCGCAGGGTCTTGAGGGAGTTGTTAATATCAGCTTCAGAAAAGTGACAATAGAAGGGGCCCTGAATGCGATAATACGCTCCAATAATCTTGAATACGCTGTTGAAGGCGAGGTCATTCGCATAGGCAAGGTGGATCAGTTTGCTGATAGCGGTGAGGATTTAAAAACAGAGACCTTTCCTCTGCGATACGCACCAGCCAAAGACATGGCTGTAAAGGTGAAGGTGCTTCTCTCCTCCAGGGGTTCTGTAATTGATGATCAGCGTACAAACTCGATTACCGTGAGAGAGCTTCCTGCAAATATAGACAAGGTGAGGCGGTTTATCGCAGATGTGGATATCAAAGATGCTCAGGTTTTAATCGAGTCAAAGATCCTCGAGGCCACTAGAAGATTTTCCCAGGCGCTTGGCATACAGTGGGGCTTGAGCCGGGGTGAAGATGGATCGACCTTTCGCTTTGCCGGTATAAACGCTGTAGGGCAGGGCGATGCCGGCAGAAACCTGAATGTGAATATGGGCGTCACTACGCCCACTAGCGGTCTGCTCATCGGGTCGGTCTTTGGTTCTACGAGCTTAGATTTACAGATCCTGGCGGCTGAGAGACGAGGCGATATCTATGTGATATCCGATCCATCCATTGTGACTTCAAACGGCAAGAGCGCAAACATTAGAAGCGGGGCCACGCTTTTGCTACAGGGTACGGGTAATGTAAATATAGGCACGTCAGGAGGTACTACTGCTTCTACCGGCAGCGGCATCGAAGAGAAGAAGACCGGCGTAGAGCTTACTGTTACGCCACAGATCACCATCTACGACTACGTTAAGTTGGATATCGAGGCTATAACATCCACTCCTGATTTTACCCGCACGGTGCAGGGAATACCGGTCATCGTCGATAACACGGCCACAACTACTGTGCTGGTAAAGGATGGCGAGACTACAGTAATAGGCGGCCTATCTCGTTATCAGGATGGTTTGAACAAAGATCGGGTGCCATATCTTTCACAGATACCTTTGCTAGGAAACCTGTTTAAGAGCAAGGATCGGGCGACCGAGAATACCGAACTCATGGTATTCATCAAACCAACGATCATACGTACTGAGGGCAAGGAGCCAGCCCAAGTCAGGGTGAGAGAAGTGGAGGAACGGCAAAAGGCGATGTTCCTCGAACCCATCTTAACGCCTGAGAAGGATGTCATGAAGAGGGGCGCTAAACCCGATGGTCGCGGAAACAAGTACGTGCGTTAATACATAAAACGCGAGAAACGCCAGCAAAGCGAGAAACGTCAATCATTATAGGATATTTATGACAGATTTTCACTCACATGTTGAACAGCGGCCTGTAAATTGGCTGCCAATACCTGGCTTATCTGGCGCAAAGGAAAAGCGTGAAGTTAAAGTTGATGAGAACGATTTCTTCCGCAAAGGAGAGATCGCGAGTTATTATCCCGGGCAAGGTAGTGGGGTCATAGCCACAGATAAAGGCGAACGCCTTCCATTTGATTTGCGCGGGATCAACATGATAGGCGATCTCAAGGATATCGATGCCGGCATCAGGGTGGGTTACGATGTCTCTAGGACATCCGGCGGATATAAGATAACGTGTATTAAGGTATATTGAAAAAAGTGAATGAGAAATAATGAATCTCACTGTGCTAATAATCAATCACGAATTCTCCGTCTTTCATAATCATTCTGCCATCCACAATTACCGTCGCTTTTATAATCATGGCATCATTATGCACAGCGCTATCCCAGTCTGCGCCGGTTACCCAAGGAAGGGGATGGCCAAGGGCAATGTGAACACCTGGAAATTTTTCGTCCTGAAGTAAATTTCCAATTAACTTTGTAAGACCGATATTGGTGCCTATGGCAAACTCGCCCACGCGACTGGAATTTTCGTCTGTTTCAAACGTGTATTTTTCAAATTCACGCCTTAATGCTTCATTGGCGCATCTTACGCTTCCGCGAACGCATCGGCCGGCTTCTAGTTCAAATGATATGGGATGTTGAGTTAACAGGCCGTATTTTGCCGTAAAATGGTCGCCAAGGCCGCCGTCTATTACAACTCTGCCCTTAGCATCGACCGGCACTGTAAACACCTCCCCACCAGGAAGATTGGCAATCACGCCATCGCTTATATCTCCGTCATCTACGATCCAAGGGTATTTTTTATCAAAATTAAACACAGCAACAGTGCCAGCTTTGCTGGTCACGCGTATTTCTTTTGCGCCAAAGACGATGTTATAGATTGCAAGGCTTAATCTTTGGATTTGGCTATAATCCGCAGCCATGCCCTGGCTCATGATCTCTCTGGTTAATCCTGGCATGTGTGCATGGCGTAACTTATGTTTTTTTATAGCTGCTACCATAGGCCTCCTGAATGAGCTGCCCTCTCCTTCTCTTTCGCCAGCCATATAGAAACTCGCTTGTGCATTTGACATAGCAATCTCTATAGCTTTGGGAAATATTTGGGGATCAATGCCGTCTTCAGGTCTTGATCCTATTTCTTCCATCACGAATTTATCAACCATTGCGCCTGCCATCGCTATCTGACGGCAGATGGTCTCAGCCAATGCTGAAAGTTCATGGTCCGTGATAACCACTACCTGTTCGCCTTTTTGTATCTTCATACAGTTATTAACAGCTTGGTATGCGCCGTATTCAACAGGATCACAACGAAACAATCCTGGCGTTGCAGTGTTATATGCAACGCTTGAGGAGCCAATGCTTGGTTGGCATGAATGTGCATAAGAATTACCGTCGTATTGGCGCAAACTGGTTATAGATTGCATCTGATTTGCTTGAGAAAACATCAGCGGCGATGTGCAATTGATCAAACATGATGTGGTTCTAAACATATATACTTATCGGATTTCGGCGGAAAAAGTTGCTATAAAAATCAATTTCCAGAAGGCGCTCGTTTGCTTGGTTTGGCATGTTTTTTAGGTAAAAGGCATACACTGACAAGCTCTTTCTGAATCGATGAAATCGATACTCTAATTTGTTTGTTTGAGAGCTGGTAGTGCTTTGCCAACCACTTCTCAAGTCTCTCCATATTGTTTTCAATTGTGCATTTCAAGATTTGAAAAGTATGTTCTTCAAGATGAATTAACTCAAGCACAGGAACAACAAGGCATACATAATAGCCTCTTTCTTTCCGAATACTTTGGATTCGGCCATCGATATCGTAAGTATATAGCTCGCCACATTTCATTGTTTCATTCTCTTTGCCTTAGGACATCTCGTGTCAGGTCCCATAATTGATCCTGTTTCGAGATAAGCCTCGCCGCGATTTGTTCCAGAACAATAAGGATTAGTGCAAACTGCACAAGTGCCGACAATGTCTTTTCGAGTAAATGATCGAAGATTGCGTAGAGCTGGCGATCGTCTCCAAATGTTTGAAATAGAATTCTTAGCGATATTTCCTGCCTTCATATTCTCAATATGGAACATCTCTTCGCATGGATACACATCGCCATTAGCCATAATCGCGAGGCGGTCGATGCCAGCATAGCAATGCAGGCCGCCTTCGGTGTGGGGAGGCGAGTCGAGATCAACATTCCAGGCCTTTTTGAGCAATCGCTTTCGCGATCGCGCTGGCAAAGGATAGAACATCTCCCAGGTGCAGAAATTGCAATTGCAGAATACAAGACGGATGTTTTTAAAATGAGCGCCTCCTGAAATTTTTTGATTAGTTAGCCATATGTAAAAATCACACCACTCCTCGTAACTGAGTTGAAGATTTGTATTCTCTCGTGCACGACCAATGCGAACAAGTGGAATGATCTTGAAGACATCCGCCTTTAGTTCGTGAGCGATGCGGAGCGTTTCTTCTATTCCATTAACATTCAGTCGGGTGAGCACGCATATGATGGCTATGCGAAGTCCATGCCTCTTCAAACATTCGATGCCGCGTATAACCTTTGGGTAACATCCAGCAACACCGGCATGAGCCTCATGAAGGCTTTTAGGACCATCGAGGCTTACGTTGACCAAGCAGAACTGCGACTTATAGAGAGTTTTGGCAATGGCATCAGTGATCAGAGAACCGTTGGTCGTTAACATTTTGGAGAATCTAAACGGATGCATACCCTTAATGATCTGGATGATATCTTTTCGAAGAAGAGGCTCACCTCCAAGGAGGCGGACGTACAAGACATTCATGCTATCGAGGTCTTGAAAAAGGTTCATAAGCTCGCTGCAAGAGAGTTCATCGGAATTGTCTCTATATGAATGGGCGTAACAGTAGGTGCATTTGAAATTACATCGTTCGGTTAAGTGAACAAAGACATGTGCAGGAGCACTCTGGTGGCGGCGATCTGAACAGTGGGAGAATGAGGGCGACATTTTCAAAGTTTAAAATCCGGTACCCTTTTCACACCCTTTGGTAGAGGAGTCAGCTTATATCGCTCCTTCGTAAACTTCTTGTTCTTCGAACGAGTCAACGCTTTTCGTGTGGATTGTGATACCCACGCGATAATGACAGGGTTAACGCCCATGGGATAATGACAGGGGATGGAAAACATTAACCTGTCTATGAGAGAGACAAGAAGGTACGAGGTAATGCAGCAAGTGATGGCTGGGAGGAAGACAATGGCAGAA
>JBDRBN010000117.1:0-15356 GCA_043822785.1 Pseudomonadota bacterium | reverse complement strand
TCCCACTGTTGTTGCGTTAGAGGTGTTAACTGGTTGAAATATAAGAATTCATTTTTCTCATGTCTAGGTTTCATTGCTAGGAGCGTTTAGCGACGAAGAAATCTCCCGCAAACACAGGTTATAAGGGGATTGCTTCGCTTTGCTCGCAATGACATCCATGAAAAACATGCAGTTCTAACGCAACAACAGTGCGAAATCCGAATGTCGATATTCGGATTTTTCATAGCAATATACGAAATCCAAAGGGCAAAATAATACGATGTCCGAAAATAACGTAATAAGTGCTTTTTTAAAGACGGCCAAAGAACGTGGTGGGGCTACGTGTGCCATTGTAAAGGAGCATGGCAAATGGAAACACATTTGTTGGAATGAGGTTTCAAGAAGAGTTTTATCAATGGCAGCAGCCCTTCGCAGGATGGGGCTTAAAAAGGGTGATGCTGTTGCTGTTATGGCCACCACAAGGCTTGAGTGGACTATCTCGGATTGCGCGATAATGGCTTGTGGCGGCATTACTGTTCCAATTTACTGCGCGTTCACGCAAGACAGGATAAGGACCATACTTCGTGATTGTACACCTCACATGGCAATCGTTGAGGATGCTTCGGTTGCCACACTTCTTGTAGAGGCACACAAATCCAATGGTTTCCAAGATGAGATTCGAATAATCGGTGTTGAGAAAGAAGCAGCATCGGTTTCTGTGCAAGATCTTATGTGTGCTTCATCATCAGAAGAGATGAAGGACGTTGAGAGGGGCGCTAGGTCGCTCACGGCTGATGATGTAGCCACATATGTTTATACAAGTGGAACAAGTGGCGAACTAAAAGGCGTGATCATAACTCATGGTATGATACTTACCGAGATAAGGGCGACCGAACATGTATTTAATTTTTCACATAACGACATTGGGCTCGTGTGTCTTCCTCTTGCGCATGTGCTTGGCCGTCTCATGCAGTTTTATCAGATCATTCACGGCACCCAGTCAGCTTATGCAGAGAGTTTAGAGAAACTTGCAGAAAACTACGCAGAGATAAAACCACATTTTGTCTGCGGCGTTCCCCGCATGCTGGAGAAGATACACGAGAGGGTGGAGAGCTACATTGAAAAGGCGCCTGCGCGAGTGAGGAAGCTTGTAAGATGGGGCATAAGCATTGGAAAGACAAGATCTGAGCTCATTCAAAAAAAGCGGCTGATTCCTTTTGAGCTCAAGTTTTTGCATATCATAGCTGACATTTTAGTCTTCAGGAGGCTCAGATCTCGCCTAGGTGGCAGGTTGCGTTGTTTTATCTGTGGCGGGGGCAAGCTCTCTCTGGAAATAGCTAAGTTTTTTCACGTGGCTGGGATTTTGGTTCTCGAGGGATACGGCTTAACTGAGAGCTTTGCAGCAGCCACAGTAAACCGTCCTGATGACTTCCGCTTCGGAACTGTCGGCAAACCCGTGCCTGGCGTTGCCCTCAAGATAGCCTCTGACGGCGAGATACTGCTCAAGGGCCCTACGGTCTTTAGCAAATATCTGCACCGTCCAGAGGAGACCGATGCAGCCTTTGATAGCGAGGGCTGGTTTAAAACTGGGGATTTAGGCGAATATTCTCGAGATGGATTTTTGCGCATCACCGGCAGAAAGAAGGATATGATCGTTACGGCAGGGGGCAAGAACATAGCGCCCCAGAGGATAGAGGCCATAATGTCAGATTCCCCATACATAAGCCATTTTATGGTCAACGGAGATGGCAGGAAATACCTCACTGCCCTTGTAACGCTCAATGAGGCAAAGGTCATAAAGTATTTACGCAATCTCGGGCATGAAGTACTTGAGGAACACAAGCTTTCTGGACATCCTGAGGTCTATACGCTTATCAAGAGGCATATAGAGGAAAAAAACTCAAAACTTGCGCGCTTTGAAACTATAAAGCGATTTGCCATAATTGACAGCGATTTTTCGGTTGCTGGTGGCGAACTTACCCCAACGCTCAAAGTGCGTAGGCAATATGCAAGCGATAAGTATCGAAAGGTGCTGGATTCCTTATACGAGTAAATCGACTATTGCATGCAAGTTACAATTAAGGCATAAGAGAAGCAATACAGGTAGATGAAACTTCAAGAAAAAGGGGGGAATATGATCTGTGCAGGACAGACACCGCCACCAGTAAACAGACCGCCAGCTGGTGAGCCGCAGGGAACAGGCCTTGCACCAAACATTGCAAGCTTACTGTGTTATATATGTGCACCTATCACAGGTATCGTCTTTCTTTTGATCGAGAAGGAGAACAAAGATGTCAAATTCCATGCCTGGCAGGCTTTGGTGTTTGGTATCGCTTATATCGCAGTAATAATCCTTCTTGAGATTCTTGCTTTTATACTCGGAATGATAGCTAGCGTTCTTGGCATCATAATCGGTTTTTTCATTCCGATTGCCATGCTCGGCGCGTTCATCATCTGGATAGTTTGCCTAGTGAAAGCCTATCAAGGCGAGCGCTGGCGCATCCCAGTAATTGGTGAATTTGCAGCCAAGAAAGCAGGTGTCGCATAACGCAGGAGATGAGGTGGAGCGTAATTTGCGAGTGACTAAAGGCTGGGGCGTCATCTTAGGCGTCCCAGCCCTTTTTATAGCTGCATATATTTATCCGCTTATTCCTGCTCTTGGCAGAATTCATGTATGTGCAATAAGGGGTTTTTTTAGGTGTGATTGCCCTGGCTGTGGCCTTATCAGATCCTTTGGGGCATTAACGTACGGTAGGTTCAGGGAGAGTATAGATTTTCATCCTTTAGGTATCGTAATTGCTGTGTGGCTTATCTACATTTTTGGACGAACTTTGATCAAAGTTATTTTGAGACGCAATTTGCCTTCACTTTTGAACCAAACGCAGCGAGATTTTTTGCTATATGTGTTCATTGCAGCATTGATCGTGCAATGGATTGTAAAATTAGCCCTGACTTGACTTGCAATCGGTCACTAGTTACTGATCACTAATTATGAAAATAGCACTTGCCCAAATCAACACTACTATTGGCGATTTTGAAGGAAACGCCAAAAAGATCCTTGAGCGCCTTCGCTGGGCTGAGGACTCTGGAGCTGACCTCATCGTATTTCCTGAGCTTTCAATATGCGGATATCCCCCCAGGGATATGCTCGAGAAACCCTCATTTGTTAAACGCAATCTGGAAACAGTAGAGGAGATAGCATCGCATACAGGAAAGGTTGGTGCAGTTGTAGGTTATGCTTCGATAAATGAAACCGAAGGTGGCAAGAGGCTATTTAACAGTGCAGGCCTTTTGCATGACAATGCCTTGAGATTTGTTCAACACAAGGCGCTTTTGCCAGAGTACGATGTTTTTGACGAAGGAAGGCATTTTGAGCCAGCAAAAGAGCACCGCATCTATCATTTTGGCAAAGTGAAGCTTGGCCTTACGCTCTGTGAGGATCTTTGGAGCAGATACAAGTTTGGCGGTAGACAGGTCTATCAGACAGATCCAGTAAAATCGCTGTCTGAGGCTGGAGCTGACGTGATTTTAAACCTCTCAGCATCACCATATACCATCGGCAAGCAACAGATAAGATACAGCCTCGTGTGCGGTGAGGCTGCAAGATATGGACTTCCCGTGGTGTACTGCAATCTTGTGGGAGGAAACGACGAGCTCGTCTTTGATGGCAGAAGTTTTGTGGCTGATGCTGCAGGAAATGTTGTTAAGGAAGCCCTGGCGTTTGAAGAGGACTGTTTTATTATTGATTTGGAGGACTTGCCTTCTCCCATTGATAAGCCGGCTTATGAAGAAGAAGAAGAAGTAAGGATGGCGCTTGTTTTAGGCCTAAGAGATTACATGCATAAGTGTGGCTTTGAAAGAGCGGTCATAGGCATATCAGGTGGAATAGATTCCTCTGTGGTGGCGGCTTTGGCAGCAAGCGCAATAGGACCCAAAAACGTATTGGGCGTTATGCTGCCTTCCCCCTACACGCAGAAGAGAAGTTTAGACGACGCGTATAGGCTTGCTGAGAACCTGGGCATAATCACCTGTTGCGTATCAATAGATGATATATACGCGCAATACTGCAAGTCGCTGGGATTGTTAGAAGGTGGGGAAGTAAGCGTAGCCCACGAGAACATCCAGGCTAGGATCAGAGGGAATATTCTCATGGCCATTTCAAACCGCGAAGGCGCGCTCGTAGTATCCACTGGTAATAAGTCAGAACTTTCTGTTGGCTACTGTACGCTTTACGGCGATATGGTGGGCGGCTTTGCGCTTATATCCGATATACCAAAGACCATGGTATATGCACTTGCCAAGCATATTAATGCCGAACGCAATGTAATTCCTCAGTCAATCTTAGAACGGCCTCCAACTGCAGAGCTTAAACCTGATCAGACTGACCAGGATATTCTACCTCCGTACGACATTTTGGATTCTATAATGAAATCATATGTCGAAGATCGTATGAGCACAGAGGCAATTATTGCTGAGGGCAAAGATCCAGAAACGGTTAGGCACATAGTTCGTCTGATAGATGAAAATGAATACAAGCGAAGGCAGGCCCCACCTGGGATAAAGATAACATCAAAAGCTTTCGGCTCGGGTAGAAGGTGCCCGATAGCGAGAAAGGTATAAAATCAGCAAGCAACGCCAGCAAGGCTAGCAAAGCCAGCAACGTAAAATTCTAATCTCACCTTGCTTGCGCAGCAAATTATGTCCGGAATCCTTTACATAGTCGCAACTCCAATAGGCAACCTAGAAGATATTACTTTAAGGGCAGTGCGCGTGCTCGAAGAGGTGGATCTCATTGCTGCTGAAGACACAAGACATACACGCAAGCTGCTCACACACTTTAAGATACACACAAAACTCACCAGTTTCTTTGAAGGAAACGAAAGAGAAAAAACACGCGCTGTGATTGAGGCGCTTGAATCAGGATCAGATGTAGCCTTGGTATCTGATGCAGGAACGCCGTGCATATCAGATCCCGGGTATCCTTTGCTTAGGACTGCTATCCAAGCAGGCATCAAAGTAGTTCCCATTCCAGGTCCGTCTGCACTTTCTGCTGCCATATCAGCAGCCGGCCTTTCCACTGATCGATTTACATTTATTGGTTTTCTTCCAGACAAGTCAGGCAAGCGCCGTACAAAGATCGAAGAGCTAAAGGATCTTACACATACCCTTGTGATCTATGTCTCAAAGTGGAAGGGGGCGACAGTAATAGAAGATTGCCTGGAAATACTCGGTGATCGCAATGCCTGCTTATGCAGGGAGCTTACCAAGGTGCACGAGGAGTTCGTACGAGGCACACTCTCCGACATTCTCACATCCATCCAAAACAACCCACCAAAAGGCGAAATGACCCTTGTGATCAGTGGCTAACAGCATCAGCTTCGGGTCCTGCCACCGGGATATCCAATCTTTTTCATACAGGATCGGGTGGATCGATTTGCTAGACGCTGCGCTCGCACGATTTTGTAACGAACTCAGTTTGCCTCGCCGACGGAACTCGCCCCGACTGCGCCTTCATGCCTTTTACAGTGTTTTGGCTCCGTCGGGGCTCAAACATCCGTCGGCGTCGTGCAATAAAGGCTTCTAGCTAGGCACGACCGGCAAACATTCGCCGAACAAAATCGGCTCTCTCCGCGATGTCGCAAATCGACCCACCCGATCCTGCCTAGCAGTGAACATAAACTGTTCGCATATCTGATTTTCAGAGGGCAGGGTTGCTAGCAAAATGAGTTTTCGTTAGTTGGCTTGGGGTGGCGCTGGGTAGGGGGACCCGATTTCGCCAGTCCCGATTCGGCGTCATTTTTCGCAAGAAAAATACAGGCCGAATCGAGGATCCTCGATGCCGCAAACGATTTTTCCTTTGGAAAAATCGTGCGGTCATCGGGACAGGCTGTGATAGATTTTGCTATAAGCACGATGCCAAATCAGCCGATGCCGAAATTGGGGGAAAACCCAGCGACAGGACCCGAAGCCGACGCAGAAAAACTCTGGCAAGCCTGCCCGAAGAAAAGATTGCAGATACCAGTGAGAGATTAGCGAGGCGAGCGCGCTCGAGGCGCGGAGGGAAGCGCCACCAAAAACCTGATGTAAAGATATCTATATAAAAAAAGCGGTACCAGGAGGCACCGCTTTTTCTGATTACAACTGAATTTGTCAGTCGTCTTTTGATTCTTCAAACTCCGCATCAACGACCTTTTCGTCCTTTTTCTTTTCTTCTTCCTTCTTGGGCTCCTCGGTTCCGGGCGCTGTACCAGCCTCTGCTCCTGCTCCTTTTTCGGCTGAAGCCTTGTACATGGCCTCTGCCATCTTGTGCGAGGCTTGTGTGAGTTCTTCCATGGTCTTCTTTATCTTTGCGCTGTCTTTTTCATCTACGGCTTTCTTGCATGCCTCGCATGCTTCCTCGATCTTTTTGGCATCAGTTGCATCTATCTTATCGCGGTTTTCCTTGAGCACCTTTTCAGTGTTGTAGACCATGGCATCAGCCTGGTTGCGCAGCTCGATATCGTCGCGGCGCTTCTTGTCCTCAGCCTCGTGTGCCTTGGCATCCTTGACAAATTTGTCGATGTCATCCTTGTTAAGACCGGATGATGCAGTGATCGTGATCTTCTGTTCTTTGCTAGTTGCCTTGTCCTTGGCTTGAACATGCACGATGCCGTTAGCATCTATATCAAACGTAACCTCGATTTGGGGAATACCGCGGGGAGCAGAGGGGATGCCGTCTAGGTGAAACTTTCCTAGCGTGCGGTTATCACTTGCCATATCCCTTTCACCCTGCAGCACGTGAACTTCGACTGATGTCTGACTATCAGCAGCAGTGGAGAATATCTGGCTCTTTCTCGTGGGAATCGTGGTATTGCGCTCAATGAGCTTGGTCATCACGCCGCCCAATGTTTCGATGCCGAGCGAAAGAGGCGTGACATCTAAGAGCAACATGTCCTTTACTTCGCCGCCTAAAACGCCGGCTTGAACTGCAGCGCCTGCTGCCACAACCTCGTCAGGGTTAACGCCCTTGTGCGCTTCCTTGCCAAAGAAGTCTTTTACGAGCTGTTGCACCTTAGGGATGCGTGTGGAACCACCTACGAGTACGACCTCATCGATATCAGAGGCTTCCTTGCCTGCATCCTTTAGTGCTTTGTAGCATGGGTCGAGCGTTTGCACGAGGATGTCATCTACAAGCCCCTCGAATTTTGCACGGGTTAGCTTAAGGTTCATGTGCTTTGGGCCAGATGCATCTGCTGTGAGGAAGGGCAGGTTGATCTCGGTCTCCATAGTTTGCGAGAGTTCGATCTTAGCCTTTTCAGCAGCTTCCTTAAGGCGCTGTAGGACCATCTTGTCATTGGACACATCAATGCCCTGATCCTTTTTAAACTCGTCGATCAAATATTCCATGATACGTTGATCGATATTGTCTCCGCCCAGGTGTGTGTTTCCGTTAGTGGAAGCAACCTCCACCACGTTTTCGCCCACTTCGAGTACGGAGATATCGAATGTGCCGCCGCCAAAGTCGAACACCGCGATGGTCTCATCTTTTTTCTTATCCAGGCCGTATGCCAATGCAGCAGCAGTGGGCTCGTTCACGATTCTCTTTACATCAAAGCCTGCGATCTTGCCTGCGTCTTTTGTCGCCTGGCGCTGGCTGTCGTTAAAGTAGGCAGGCGTTGTGATTACGGCTTCTGTGACCTTCTCGCCCAGATAGTTTTCTGCAGCTTTCTTTAGCTTGCGCAAGATATGTGCGGATATCTCAGGAGGAGAATACACTTTGTCGTCGATGATTACCTCAGCATCGCCGTTAGCAGCATGACCCACCTTGTACGGGACTATACGGATTTCTTCTGGCACCTCATCGTACTTGCGGCCCATGAAGCGCTTGATTGAATAGACTGTTTTTTCTGGATTGGTAATGGCCTGGCGTTTGGCTATCTGGCCAACCAGGATCTCTCCATCCTTTGTAAAGCCTACCACCGATGGAGTGGTGCGGCTGCCCTCCTCATTAGCGATGATCTTGGGCTCGCCGCCTTCCATAACAGACACGCAAGAGTTTGTGGTACCCAGGTCAATTCCTATTATTTTTCCCATTGTTACCCTCCAAATAGATTGGTTCGTATTTGCACAGGCTCATATGGGCCCTTTTTAAAGGGGAGTCAAGGGGATGCAATAAAATTCCAAGCTCCAAATACCAAACTCCAAATAAATTCCAAATTCCAATGACCAAAACACACGGATTTAAAGGGTTTTGTTTGGAATTTGGGTATTGGAATTTGGTACTTGTTTGTTATTTGGTGCTTGGAATTTGAGCTTATGGTGCGTACACCTTCATCTCTACCTGCTCAGTCTCTTGAGAAGTATCCATGCCAGGTGCGAAGAATTTGACGTCGTATTTGTAGCCGTCATAATCGCCTGACGCTACGTTGGGATCTATAATCGGTTTGAATGTTATGGTTCGAGTCTCAGTTGACTTAGGTGCTATTTCTTCTATGCGACAGATGACCTTTGTGACGTAATTCTTGCAACCTTCAGGCAGGGTCTGAAGATCAAGCGTTGAATCAGCACTCTCCGGAATGATAGTGATGGTCAGATCGCCGTACGAAACTGTGCTTCTGCCCCTGTTTTCAACACTCGCGGCAAACGTTACATTGTTTTGTGTCTTAATCTTGCCCATGGTCTTAAGATCCTGATACACGGCAAGATCGAACTCCCTTTCAATGTCCATTTGGATGGTTTGCAAAGAAAGTGTCTGGTCTGCACATTTGGCAGCTGGCGTTATCTTGTATTCTGTTGTTCCAATATCTACATCGCTTTCTACTTTCAGATTTAAAATTACAAGGCGATAATTGCCCACTGATATAGCAGGCCTTGCTGTTGCAGCTTTTTGTGCTGATGCCCCTGTAATGCCAGCGCTCGCATCAAAACTTATGCTGTTCAAAGAATCGTTGTAAGATATTCCTGCCTGATCATCTTTAGCCAAGCTAAGTCCCTGGGGCAAATAAATGGTTTCAAGCTGGCATCCATCTGGATAGGGAATGACGAGTTCGCATTCTGCGCCAGCATAGCATTTTACTTCTAGCCTTTCAGGCATGGCCGAGATCGCTGCTTCATAGTCCATGTTGACTGGTATGAGCGCCGTAAATCCCTTAAACTTCACATCTTCACAGTACTGGTCGCCCACCCAGCCCTGTACAGATGTTGTGGATTCAGGAGTTTCAACTGTTACTTCGGTTGCTTCTTCTTCCTCATCCTCTGCTTCTTCTTCGGTCGTGGCGGTTGCAGCTTTGATTTTTAGAGGAGCAACTGTCATGGCTGCTGCTGGTATGCCCTTGCTCAATGATTCTTGTATGTAATTGAGGTTGGCTTCTGCAAACGACAGGTCAGTAGAAACGCAAACCCTGCCTGCCTTGCGTTTGATGGGAATATCAAAAAAACCGTTTGCGTCGGTGTAGCGTTCGGCAATCTTGTCGTTATCACGTGTTAGCAGGATCTTGGCATAAGGCACGCCCATCTCCTTCATGTCGTATAGGCCATTGCCGTTTTCATCTATAAAGACTTGGCCAGAGACAGTATCAGTGCATGCTGAGATGAGAAAGCACAGCCCGATGAGCGCTAAAAATCCATATTTTTTCATAAGACACCTCATTCTTGTCATTGCGAGGGCGTAGCCCGAAGCAATCCCCGAAACTTACGGGGATCGCCACGTCCAGCACCACCTGGTGCTGGACTCGCGATGACATTTCATTAATATAGCAAAAACCATACCACGCATTATAGGTCAATATGCCAGGAAATCAAGCAATTATGGGCATCAGCGCTTATCGATTTGAGATTTGCGTCAATGTCTTGACACTCTGTGTAGCCATCAGCTATCAGCATTCAGCTGATAGCCCCTTGACTTAAAGGGCTTTTGCTCCCAAATGAAAGGATGGATAAGTACGCGGATATTAAAAATGATTAAACAAGATTACTACAAAGTTCTAGGCGTTGATAGAAGCTGTTCGGATGCTGAGATAAAAAAGGCTTACCGGCGGCTTGCGCTCAAGTACCATCCTGACCGCAATCCCCATGATCCTGAGGCCGAAGAAAAGTTCAAAGAGGCGTCTGAAGCATATGAGGTGCTGACCGATAGCCAGAAGAGGCAGATCTACGATGTATATGGCCACAGAGGGCTTGAGGGAAGCGGCTTTCACGGCTTTACTAACATGGACGATATATTTGCCTCTATGGGCGATATTTTTGAAGAATTCTTTGGCGGTGTGGGGTTAGGTTTTGGCACAGGCAGAGCCAGAGCCGGAAGGAGTGGTGCTCGTGTAGGTGGCGATTTGCGCCACGATCTTGTTGTTACGTTTTTGGAGGCAGCAAAAGGCGTGGAAAAAGAGATTAGGGTAGAGCGCCATGTTACGTGTGAGACATGTGAGGGTGCAGGCTCAGCTCCAGGCACATCCAAGATCGCCTGCAACGTATGCGGCGGCTCAGGAAACATCATGCAGCGGCAAGGCTTTTTTGTGCTTCAGAGCACCTGTCCGCGCTGCAAGGGAGAGGGCGCGGTCATCGAGAAAACGTGTGACGATTGCCGCGGTCACGGCCGGGTGAGAAGGATGAGCAAGATAAGCGTAAAGGTTCCAGCTGGCATTGATGATGGAATGCAGCTTGTGTTGCGAGGACAAGGCGAAAAGGGAGAGCGCGGCGGTCCTTCAGGAGATCTTTATGTATTTATGAGCGTAAAGCCTCATGAAATTCTTAAGAGAAATGGTGATGATCTGCTTCTGAATCAGGAAATCTCCTTTCCTAAGGCAACGCTTGGCGCAAAGATCAAGGTTTCAGGCCTTGATGAGGAATTCGAAATTAAGGTGTCTGCTGGCACCCAGACAGGCGATGAGATACGCCTTAAAGGAAAAGGGCTTGTGAGCATACATCGGCCAGGGCACAGGGGCGATCAGATAGTGCGCTTTATCGTCGCGACCCCTAAGAAGCTTTCTAAACGAGAGCGGGATCTCATCGAGCAACTGTTAAAAGAGGAAAAGTGACCTCTCGGGGAGCTTTCCCCGAGAGGTCATCCTGAGGGCGTTTGAGCCCGAAGGATCTCCGAGATTCTTGCATTGAGCCGTAAAATCTTTTAGTAACGAAATTCATGCCAATCGATATATCCATCAAGTTCGCCAGGCTACCACACGGCCTCATCTATTATTATCAGCACTGGATTCCGCATAAGCCCAGGGCGCTTGTAGTGTTTTTGCATGGCCTTGGCGATCACTCGGGCAGGTACAGCCAGTTTATAAAGCGCATAGTGGGGGAGCAATGCGCCTGCGCAATCTACGATCAAAGAGGGCATGGCCAAACCCAAGGCCCCAGGGGGCATGTTGCGCAATTTGCAGACTGGGTGGATGACCTGGCCAGCTTTGTACAGTTCTCTCGTAGCAACTTGCCTGCTGAAACACCGCTTATTATCGTTGGGTATGGCCTGGGCGCCCTGATAGGGATAAATTATCTGCTCATGCATGCACAGCCTGTAGATGGCATGGTATCGATCTCTGCAACCCTAGCGCCAAAGGTGCAAATGCCGCGGTGGAAGAGAGAGCTTACAAAAAAGTTTCATGGAATTTTACCCAAATTCTCTGTGGGCAATGGCATAAGGTTTGAGGATCTATCCCGCGATTTCAAGGAAGTGGAAAACATGTCAGATGACAACCTTTTTCATCGCAGGTTCACGCTATCTACGGATAATGAGATCATAAAGAATTTGGAACTATTAGCAGGGCTGCCTGCGCGCATTCATGTGCCTATGCTCATGCTCGCAGGATCTGACGATCGCATATGCGATTGTAATGCGTCTGTTTGGTTTACAGCCAGACTTAGCTCTGAAGACAAAGAATGTCATATATATCCAGGTATGTACCACGACCTTCTACATGATATTGGCAAAGAAAAAGTGATGGACGATGTTGCCAAATGGATTACTGCGCGAACGCAAACAAATTGCGCAGCAGCAAATCAATATCCGCTAAATCAGAAAGAGGTTTTATGGGAAAACGTCTCTTAACCTGCATAGTATTAATTGCCATCATCTGTAGCTCCGCAGCAGTTCAAGCTGGATATAGAAGAGAGCTGAGCAAAGCTACAGAGATGGGGAGAATATATCATCCCAACGATTGGAATGCCGAGCTCATCTGGCATGCCACTTTTTTTAACAAGCACTTTAGAGATGCCTTCATCAAGCAACATGAGAAAATAAAACGCATTGACCCCATAAACGCCGAAAGGTTTGAAACAGAGCAGATGCATCGCCAGGTCAGTGGATGGGATTTTCTTATAGTCATGTACACACGTGAGCAATACAAATCTTTTTCTGTATATGATGATTCCTTTTGGAGGATAGAACTCATCACTGCAGATGGTGAAGCAGTTAAACCATTATCTATTGAAATGTTGCCTATCACGCCCTATGAGGAGCGTATGTTTCCATTCATAGATCGATGGTCAAAGGCTTATCGGGTCACTTTTCCTAAAGTTCCTCTCAGAGACGAAGTTGAGCTTACTATGAAAAGCGTTGTAGGTGAGTCGACACTGGAGTGGAAGGTAAAACAGTAACCAGTGATCAGTAACCAGTTACCAGCGAGTGTCATCGCGAGGAGGCTGAAAGCGGACGCGGCGATCTCCAGGACATAAAGTTATCTTTTCTTCTTACCTAACTTTCTAACTAGAATAGTATCCTTCTTATAAGCATTGCTCGTTTTAGGATAATCTATATTGTAGTGTAGTCCACGGCTCTCTTTTCGCTTGAGCGCCGAGCGAATCACAAGCGATGCAACCAGTGCAACGTTGCGCAGCTCGATGAGATCTGAAGTTACTCTGTAATTCCAATAATATTCAGAAATTTCCTCTTGTAGAAGCTTGATGCGGCGCAGGGCACGCTTTAGCCTCTTGTCTGACCGGACGATACCGACATAGTTCCACATGAGCCGGCGGATCTCGTCCCAGTTTTGGGTGATGACAACTTCTTCGTCTGAGTTCCTTGCCCTGCCAGGATCCCAAGGCGGAATAGAAGGCATCTTCGCGCTAACATGATCAAGCCGCGCTCGAGCTGTGCGTGCTGCGTGCGAAGCGGTTACAACAGCTTCTAGAAGGGAATTGGAAGGAAGCCTGTTGGCACCGTGAAGTCCTGTGCAGGCAACTTCGCCACAAACAAGAAGACCGTCTATATTGGTGGTGCCGTCTAAATTGCTAAGCACTCCACCACAAAAATAGTGAGCTGCTGGCACAACAGGCAAGGGCTCTTTTGTTACGTCGATGCCAAAGCCCAGACACGTCTCATATACATTTGGAAATCGTTTTTTTAAAAAAGCAGCATCCATGTGCGTTGCATCGAGCAGCACATAATCATCGCCGCGCCTTTTGAGCTCTGCGTCGATCGCACGCGCTACGATGTCCCTTGTTGCGAGCTCTTTGCGGGGATCGTATTTCTTCATGAAAGGCGTGCCATCCATGAGTTTAAGCTTTGCTCCTTCACCTCTAAGCGATTCTGTTATGAGAAAGGTTTTTGCCTTAGGATGAAAGAGGCAAGTAGGATGAAATTGTACAAACTCAAGATTGGCAATGCGCGCCCCAGCCCTGTAGGCCATTGCTATGCCGTCGCCAGAGGCGACATCAGGATTTGATGTGTATAGATAAACCTTTCCGGCACCACCAGTTGCAAGCAGAGTGGTCTTGCTTGCAAGCGTAAGTATCTTGCCATCGCCTATGTTCAGCACATAGACTCCGATGCAACGATTGTGCTTTATGCGGTGGTTGAGCTTTTTCGTGGTTATCAAGTTTATTGCTATGTGATCTTCGAAAAAAGTGACATTCGGATGCTTTGCAAGCGCCTCAAGCAGGGCGCGTTCTATCTCTTGGCCTGTAAAATCCCCAAAATGCAGCACTCGCCTGTGGCTGTGGCCGCCCTCTTTGGTAAGGTCAAAGGGCCTTTTTTCGCCATGGCTAAACCTTACGCCCCACTCGATAAGTCTTCTGATGTGTGCTGGGCCTTCATTAACAATTTCTCGAACCACATCCTCATTGCACAGGCCTTTGCCAGCCGAAAGCGTGTCTTCAATGTGGCTCTCAAAAGAGTCAGCTTCACTCACAACAGCTGCAATGCCGCCCTGGGCGTATTTTGTGGCAGATTCATCCCGACTTCGTTTGGTCACAATGGCCACAGAGCCTGAATCAGCCACTGTAAGCGCGAACGTAAGACCCGCAATTCCGCTGCCGATGACGATGTAATCGTACTGGGCTTTCATGATTAGATGAATAACAGAGAAATAATGCCAGTACAATCCCTTTGACAAAATTCACAATGAGTGTCATTGCGAGGAGTCGAAGACGACGAAGCAATCTCCCAAAATAATGGAGATTGCTTCGCTTTGCTCGCAATGACAGTTGAGGGGGTATTGTGACATCTCGAGCATATCTCAACCTGCCAAACTGGATAACTATCGGAAGAATCTTTGCGGTCCCAATTCTTTTAGTCGTAATGCTCTTTATGGATGATAATGATCCTTCTCGTCTTGCGCTCAACAGGAGTCTTTCGTTCATCTCAGCCATAATCTTTACGTTGGCCATGTGCTCGGACATGGTTGATGGATATCTTGCGCGCAAAAAGGGCCTATCAAGCACGTTTGGTAAATTCATAGATCCTCTGGCAGATAAGATGCTCTTTCTGGTTGCAATGATAATGATGATTCCGTTGGGGCGCATTCCAGCATGGATCGTATGTATCTTTCTCATGCGCGAGGTTACGGTTACGGCCCTTCGGGGCATAGCCATTGACGAGGGGGTGGTGATCGCTGCCAGCCACTTAGGAAAATATAAGTCAGCGTTTGTCTCCACAGCTACGGTCGGACTTCTTATGCATTATCCTTTTTTTGGTATTCAGTGGCGGCTTGTGGCATGGGTGATTATGGTGCCTTCGCTTATCTTCTCTGTCGTTTCTGGTCTGCATTATGCGATTGGCTTTTTCAGGGGGCTGCCCGCCAAGGGGAGCGCTTCTTGAATCCTGAGCTCTGGCGGACAAAAACAAAAGGCCGTTTTTTGCGGCCTTTTATTTTGAGCGGGAGACCGGGTTTGAACCGGCGACAACCACGTTGGCAACGTGGAGCTCTACCACTGAGCTACTCCCGCGACCCTCTAATTTCCAATTTCTAATTAAGCACTTATATTCAAGGGCCGACTTGCTAGCACCGACCTCATGTTTTGTCAATCCTTCGACAGAGTGCCTGTGGTACCCAAGCGATAATGTCAGGGTAATTGCCCAAGGGAAAATGTCAGTAGATAATACCTTCTATGGGGTAAGCGTAGGAGGTGGAAGGGATGCTACTGACGATGAAGGAAAACAATAGGTTAAAGGTGATGCAGGA
>JBDRBN010000116.1:0-4338 GCA_043822785.1 Pseudomonadota bacterium | reverse complement strand
TTCTGGCCAACAAGTTCAGTTTTGCACAGGATGCTTTCGCTTTTGCCATTTGACTTATTTATCTTGACGAGCCCGTTGCCTTAATAGGGCACGGCGGGTTCTTTAAGGAGCGTAGCTTAAAAGCTATGTTTACTTCATGATAAGAAAAATTATTACATATCCCAACCCCTTGCTCTTAAAGAAAAGTAAGCCAGTAGAGGTGGTGGACGATGCTGTACGAACGCTTTTAGATGACATGGTAGAAACCATGTATGCGCATGACGGAGTTGGACTGGCAGCGCCGCAAATTAGCGAAAACATAAGGGCAATTGTGGTGGACGTGAGCGCTGCATCTGAAAGCCCGGAAATTGGGCTTTTGAAAATAGTTAATCCCAAAATTATTTCGAGCGAGGATGAGATCGAATTTGAGGAAGGCTGTCTGTCTGTTCCTGATCTGCGCGTAAAGATGAAACGCAGTGAGAAGATCGTTGTCCGCTTTGTTGATGAAAATGGAACTAAAAAAGAGCTAAAGGCATTTGGCCTGCTAGCAATAGCCATTCAACATGAGATGGACCACCTTGACGGCAGGCTTATCATCGATAACGTAACCCGCATAAAGCGCGACCTGTATCTGCGCAAAAGGAAAAAGGCTGAAGAGCACCCGGCGCTTTAAGCGCTTGCAAAGTCAGCTTTGAATACTGCAAGAAGTCTCTCATCATCCTTAAATACTGCAACAATCGCTTGAAAAATATACACCTGACCGGAAGTGAGCGCATGACTGATAATCGAACCCTTGTTCTTGGAAAGGGCATCGGCTGCGACTTGCTCCCCTCTTTTCTTAAGCGATGCGATCTCTTGATCCAATACCTTGATAAAACCATCCTCTCCCTCAAATGCCGCTATTACCTTGCCCACATAAGCCAACTGACCGGAAAGGAGCGCATGATTGATAATCGAGCCCTTATTCTTGGAAAACGCCTCAGCTGCTGCCTTCTCCCCTCTTTCTTCCAAACTCCTTATACCCGCATACAAATCCTTTAGCATCTTGCCAGTACGAAATTGATTGCAAACCTCTTGTATATAATTTCCAAGCGTTCCTAAGTTTAGCGCGCCACAGATAACACTGTTGATGTTGCCCTTTCTCTTTGTTCCTGGCTCTCCCCCTAAAAGAGAAGCGGCCTCTAAAATTATGCCATCCCTTGATCGCCTCATCTCATCCACCAATCCATAAAGAGTACGCAGCATCCCAGGCATTTGACGAGCTGCTTCCTCAACGTATGCAGAATCGCCCTTCATAAGCGCTCTTAATAAAATCGTCTTTTGATTCTTCTCCAGCAAAAGCGCACTTTGCACTTCTATTGCATCTGATGCGCTCTCTGGAAGGCGCCGTAACCTCCCTGCTGTTCCCAATAGCCATCCATTAGCCAAAAGCATCTCAACCACATTCACTCTGTACAATGATGTATTGATTATAGATGCTGCAAGTTGCCCACTATGACCCAAGCGCCAATACGATTGCAAAACCTCGTTTGTCTCTCTGCCTATTCTCTGACTTTCCTTCTCGCCTGCTTCACCACCTCTTCTCGAAAAGTTCACCCATGTTTTGCAGACTTGCTTGAGATATGCCGGATAAGCTGATCCCCCAAACACCTCGCGCGCCCCTGCATAAAAAGCTTTTGATACCCCCTCTGCATATTCATCTTTTTTCTGTCTTCTTACCGCACTAAGCTGCCCATTTCTAATCCAACTCAAAAACTCTGCAGCGCTAAGAGTTTGGAAATCGATTTCAGCTGGAATGTTACTCTCGCCCCTGCCCGCATAGCTTCTACCTTCAAGCCCCAACAAATACCCTTGTGCCTCTAAAACAGCGGCTTCTTTCTCCTCATTCTCAACTTCGTTCCCCAAAACTGATTTCAAACGCTCTAAGAGTTTTTTTTCACTCTTTGATTCAGATGTTCCCATTGCAGCTTCCAACTTTAAAACAAGCTGCCCAATTTCCACACTCGTCTGTGCAATAGAGAAACAGTGCTCATTGCGTTGGAAACACGGCATCGATCGGCTAAAATCCTTGAACACAGCAGGAGCGGATAGGGTTGTTGATGAAAAGCATGAAGCTGCAACTAATTGTGCAGGGTAGGCAATGCATGTGGAAACACTGCTCAACGATGTACAGGGCATCATGGAGCTTGTTGGCATTAAAGCTGTTTGAATTATGTGCGTACCTATTGCGGACATCGATTCTACCCTTTCGACTGTAGCAACACTTCCTTATCGGCTAATCACCCACAATGTTGCGTAAAATCATTGTATTAATAGCAATCTGAGTTTATCGTAACTCAATGATATTTAAGCATGATTTTTGCCTAACAAGTGGAATACCAGAAACCGGCTGACAGTTTCTGGTAGGTGAGCATACCAGAAACTAGTAGATAGTTTCTGGCAACGAACATAGGTTTTTCTTGCCTTATGCGCTGTTTCCGTAAAACATTACGACCCAATGTCTTCTGATAAAAAGCTAAAAATAATTTTTATGGGTTCGGCTGGGTTTGCTGTGCCGTCTCTTGATGCGCTTATTCGTTCGCATCATAAAATCATCGAAGTGGTTGCCCAGCCAGACAAGCCTGCTGGCAGAGGACAGCACGTGAAAGCATGTCCAGTAGCTGCATATGCTAGGGAGCACGACCTTACTCTGTTTCAACCCACGAGCGTAAAAAAGACAGAATCTATCGAACATTTTGAAAAACTCGGCTGTGATCTCTTGATCATAGTTGCATATGGAAAATTGCTGCCTGCTAAACTTTTAGAACTGCCTCCAATGGGATGCATAAACGTGCATGCATCTTTACTTCCAAAATACCGCGGTGCTGCGCCAATCAACTGGGCAATCGCAAACGGCGAAAAAGAAACCGGCGTGACCACCATGTTCATAAGTGAAGAGTTGGACGCGGGCGACGTTCTTCTCTGTGCATCAACACCCCTTGATGAAGCAGAAACTGCAACCGAGCTTCATGACCGCTTAAGCATGATGGGCGCTGATCTTCTACTTCACACCATAGATGGTCTGATCGATGGCACGCTTAAGCCCAAGCCACAGGACCATTCAAAGGCAACATATGCCCCTCTCATAAAAAAAGAGGACGGGCATATTGATTGGTCAAAGAGTACTGCCGAGATCTACAACCGGATTCGGGCATTCACCCCTTGGCCTGGCAGCTTTGCGCTTGTGGGCACAAAGAAGCTTACGATCCATGAGGCTGAGCCTATGGATCTTGACCACGCGTTGCCACCTGGTACAGTGCTTGAGAGCAAAGAACATATCTTGATAGCTTGTGGAAAAGGCGCTCTATGCCTTGTGGAAATGCAGATGGAAGGCGGGCGCAGAATGTCAGCATCGGACTTTTTGCACGGCCATAAAATAAAAGAGGGAGAGGTGCTCACATGAAAACGCTCATCGCTCCATCGATTCTCTCTGCAGACTTCTCGCGTTTGGGCGAGGAGATCGCTGCTGTTGAAAAAGCAGGCGCTGATATAATCCATGTGGATGTTATGGACGGCCACTTCGTGCCAAACATCACCATCGGCCCTCCTGTTGTGGCAAAGCTGCGCAAGTGCACAAAGCTCCCTTTGGATTGCCACCTCATGATCGAAGAGCCAGAAAACTATATCGAAGCGTTTGCAAAGGCCGGGGCAGACTGGATATCGGTGCATGTGGAAACTAGTGACCTGGGAATACTGCTTCCTGCAATAAAGGAGCTGGGAGTTAAAGCTGGCTGCGTGATCAATCCAGCAACTCATGCAGAGAAAATCGAAGCATTTCTTCCTCTAGCAGATTTTATTTTGGTGATGACAGTAAATCCAGGATTTGGCGGACAGAAGATGCTTGATGAGTGTTTGGTGAAGCTATCTAAACTCAAGAACTTCTGTGCTGAGCATAAAATATCAATTCCCATCCAAGTGGATGGCGGGATAAACGAAAACACCGTGTCGAGAGTTTTGGATGCCGGCGCTGACATAATCGTTGCAGGATCTGCAATATTTGAATCAAATGATTATGCGGCTACCATTGCAAAATTACGGAGTCCTTCAGACTAAAATTCCATGTACCAAATACCAAATTCCAAATAAGCACCAATGACCGAATAACCAAAATTCCAAACAAAACTTTGTGTTTTGGTCATTGGAGTTTGGTTATTGGAATTTATTTGGAGTTTGGTGCTTGCACTGTTGTTGCGTTAGAGGTGTTAACTGGTTGAAATATAAGAATTCATTTTTCTCATGTCTAGGTGTCATTGCGAGGAGCGTTTAGCGACGAAGCAATCTCCCGCAAACACAGGTTATAAGGGGATTGCTTCGCTTTGC
>JBDRBN010000115.1:0-28802 GCA_043822785.1 Pseudomonadota bacterium | reverse complement strand
TAACGAGGCTGCATCATGCATCGGGCCTCCTTGCCGTTGAGCCTTGGGCGGTTCACGGTTCGGAGGCTGTTTTTTACTCCCGCAAATGTCAAACCCTGTGAGTCCCCCAGCAGAGCTGGGGGTTTACCTTGAAGCAATTAGATCTTCAGTTTACCGCAGGTGTGTTCGGCGGTTTTGACGACTTGGCCGGAACGGATGAGCTCGGCGCATTGTTGCATGTCTAACCGAAATTCGCGATCGCCTGAAATTTCCGAAACACTCTTTCGCACAAGATCATATACTGCGCCGGTACCCTTGCCTGGTCTGCCCCTCTTGCGCTGAAGGTCTATCGCTTCACATGCAGCAAAAAGCTCTATGGCGAGTATCTCCTCCACATTGCGTATTATGATGAGCGCCTTTCTGGCGGCAAACGTGCCCATGCTCACATGATCTTCCTGCCCTCCGCTTGTGGGAATAGAATCCACGCACGCTGGATGTGCTAGCACCTTGTTCTCTGACACGAGCGCGCTCATGGTCACGTGCGGAATCATGAGACCTGAGTTAATGCCAGACTCAGGCGTAAGGAACTTTTCTTTAAGCTCTCCGGCTAGAGGCGCTGTCAAAATCGCGACGCGCCGCTCTGCAATGTTACCTAACTCAGCCACTGCCATGCCCATCGTATCCATGGCTATTGCAAGAGGTTCGCCGTGAAAATTGCCGCCGGATAGTATTTCTTCATCGTCTGCGAATATGAGTGGATTATCCGTACAGCTTCCCATTTCTCGCATTATCACATCTCGCGCATAAGCTATTGCATCCTTTGCTGCGCCGTGCACCTGGGGAATGCACCTAAAGGAATACGGATCCTGAACGCGCTTGCAATCCTTGTGGCTGGCTATAATGCGGCTGCCTGAGATGAGCTTTCTTATATTTTCAGCAGTAGCGATCTGTCCAGGGTGAGGCCTCAAAGCATGAATGCGTTTATCAAACGGACGCTTTGAAGCAGAGTCGCCCTCAATGGAAAGTGCGCCAACAATATCGGAAGCGCGCAAAAGGTTTTCGAGTTTAACAAGTGCAAAAACTCCCATTGCCAACATCGCCTGGGTTCCATTTATGAGGGCTATGCCCTCTTTTGCTGCAAGTTTAACAGGCTTAAGCCCGCAAGCACCAAGTGCCTTTTTAGCTGCTATTCTCTTTTCTTTATAAAAGACTTCACCACGACCAATCATTGCCAGACCCAGATGCGCCAATGGTGCCAAATCACCGCTTGCACCCACTGAACCCTGCCTGGGTATTACAGGTACAATGTTTTTATTTAGCATATCGACAATGAGCTTAAGAGTTTCAACCCTTATCCCTGAATATCCTTGTGCCAGAACATTTGCGCGCAGAAGCATTATGAGTTTACATGTAGGAATTAAAAACGGATCGCCCACGCCAACAGCATGCGAGATTATGAGGTTTTCCTGAAGCTTCTCCAAATCTTTTAAAGGAACACGTTTGTTTGAAAGCAGCCCTACCCCTGTGTTGATTCCATAATAGGGCTTATCTGATAAGAGCGCCCCTTCTACAAACGCGCGCACCCTTTTTACCTTCTTCATAGATGATAGCGTTACTTGTACGCGCTCACCTTTTAAAAACCTCTCGATTTCAGAAAGCGTAAATGCCTTTCCTTCAATGCGAATCGTCATTTTTTGCTCCCCCTCTACCCCCTCCTAACCTCCCCCTTACAAAGGGGGAGGGATCTTGCGTTTTCCCATAAACCCAATCTCTGCATCAGATCGTCTGATATAATTTGGCACTAACGAAGCAACATCATCACCACGTCCTTTAACAAGCCTCTTCCACGATAGAAGCGCAAGGTTTACAGCCTGGGGCATTACCTGCGCACCTTCAGCAATATGTGCCCTGTGCTTAAGGCCTTTGCAAAGATAATCGCTGTAAGCCAATGCGCCATCACCTACCAAAAGAAAATCACCCTTAATTTCTGAAAGCAGTTTGACGATCTGATCCGGAGGGGCAACAAGCTCCTCCAGCTTCTGTTTCATATTTCCTTCAGAGTCCACCTGCCATGCTGCTGCATATATTTCACTGCGCCTGGCATCGATAAGTGGAATTACCGTACCTGAAAAACCCAGGCCGTTTAAGGCTAGCGTCGCAAGCGACGACACGCCGGCAACAGGACAGTCAAGAGCAAGTGCAAAGCCCTTTGCAGCCGCAAGACCAATGCGAAGGCCCGTGAATGATCCCGGCCCTATGGCTACGGCTATACCTTGGATATCGCTTTGCTGCCACTTAGCAACTTGTAGGAGATGATCGATCGTAGGGAATAACTTCTCAGAGTGAGTGCCGCCCGCACCCTGCTGCTCTTGCGCAATGAGCTTGTCGTTCTCTGAAAGCGCAACCGAACCGGCAATGGAAGTAGTGTCGATGGATAAGATGCGCATCCATGTAATTTGGATTGGATTTAGGAGAGAAGTCAAGATTGTTTAGCTGATCGACCTAAAAGTCGTTGGGGGGTTATGTATGAGGTTTCTTACCCAATCTGATTGATTAGTTTTCTTTCTTCCCATTCGGCAGTCTCGCTGCAAATTTAAACATCCGCTTATCATCCGCATTAACTCGTCGTTCCAGTTTCTTGATGTCCTCTTCCGGTGGTAGATTCTCAGGCCGGATATCACTCTTGGCCAGAAGATTACGTACATCCTTGTTGTTCTTCACATGCTCTCTTGTGATTGCGGGTTCGCCGTGCAGATCGTCCTTCTTCACGTTAAAATTGGTAATCTCGGCGGCAAAGTCTTTGGCCTTGATCGTAAGTGTGGGCAGAAAATCCGCAAGCGGACGGCGCTCAGGAACGCTGTATTTTCGTTTCATCTCAAGGGTAGTGAAGCCGCCAAAGAGGGCCTCATCACCTTTGCTGCGGATCCTTCCGAAACCCTGCCCGTCAACTCCTCTTTCATAGATAAGTCCTGATAACTCGGCTTCAGTTGCCACTAGCTTTTCCCGCGCCCGAAGGCGTTCTGTAAGCGCAATGCGCTGTTCGAGGATTTCCTGCTTTCGCGTCTGGACCGCAAAGTAGCTCTGCGCAAATGCTATGGTATCTTTTCTTGGGTCGCCGTTTTGAGCAATAAGGTAACAGGCATATCTGGACAACATGATGTCATCGATATTTCTTTCACTGCCTGAACCCAATCGGACCATTTTGTTGACGTCAACAAAATGGTCCTTAATGGCCTGCCCTGCATTTAAACAAGCAATTTTGGCTTTTTCGATGACCAGGAAAAAATTGCGCCATTCACTGTAATCCAATAGCTCTTGAAGTTCCCTGGCAAGCCAATACTCAACGCCGTTCTTCTCGTTAGCTATGGCATCGAAGCTCTGATGAAGTTTTACTATGAGTTCTTTTTTCATAATAGCCTCCGTATGCGTTATCACAATGATGGCAGGATCAACCATGCCATATTAAGTCCTTATTGCCCTGATCGTTCACTTTGCAAGATATTTTTCAGCGGAGAAATTAGTAGGAGCAGCATAACGGCTGGCCGGTCCGACGGGCGGTAAAATCGGCTATCTCCGCGCGGACATAAAAAACCCGCCGAATTTCGCATGCAAAGCAGAGGCGCGGCGGGTATGACACCATTATGATGTCATAGTAGCCTTTTTATTACAAGAATTAACCTGTCACCATGTTCGCCCTAACTAACGACTACCTCAGAAATTTCAAAGACAATAAGCTCCTTATATTTCATCGATGTAACCCTTTTCGCAGAAATTTCTGCAAATTCATTTCCGTACAGCTCATACACCAGCTGATCGATCTGGCGGTGGGTGTGCATGGTCAGACGCAATGCTCTACATATTTTGCTTCGCTCCCGATTGTTCTGGAATAGAAGGTTTTTCCTGTTCTCTAATTTCAATTGGTATAGCTTGCTGACCCAACATTACGCCAATTAATAACTTTCTTAGATAATATTGATCATTTTCAAGCTCGTTGTGGCCGCGAGGAACATAGATACCTTTCTTCAATGTAACATTATCAAACTTATATCCCAGAGCTCGACTCATTTCATTTAGGAGTTCCATTAAATAATCCTGATTTTTTTGTTTCCATCTGGCAAAATTTGCATCATATGATTTGTCTTTTTGATCCTGGGGCATGCTCGCCAAATGATCTAAGTATTCTCTCCATTTTTCAATTATCTTTTTATCCTTCTTATCTTTGCCATAAAACTCAATATCGATCATATTAAGCGCTTCAACGTGAAGTGGATTTAAAGGTTGACCCCTCGTTGCCATAAGTGTTTTAAAAACCCATAGCCTCCGGTTGTTCTTTTCCCTCATTGTTTCCAAGATTTTTTGAGCTTGTACCGCCAATATTGGGCCCAGAATAACTGCCGTAATTATGAGCCAATCTGCTATAGACATATTATCTCCTTTATTTCTTCACAACTCCCCACAAAAGGTACATTGGAGGAGTATATTTATCTAGTAGATCCCTCCACAATCCTTATCTCCTCCTCCGTCAAGTCGTAGAGCTCATACACCAGCTGGTCGATCTGGCGGTCGGTGGTGTCGATCTGGCGCTGCAACAAAGTCATTGTGTGGGGCATTTTTGCCACTGACAAACTCTTTTTGAGGGATAACATTTGCTCCACGAGCCTGACCATTCGATCGTGTCGAGATTTACCCAAAGCACTATGAATGTTTAAATTAAGAATGGGAATGCAATCAAGGTCTACTTTCTTCACCTGTGCAATGCTCTTCTTGTTCGTTAAGCATTTAGCTTTAAAATATGACGTTATAAGCTTGGAATTCAAAATGCCTAAAATATACTTAAAGTTAAGATTCGACTTATTATTGTAGAGAAAATAGAGCGATTGTTCCGGATAGATCCCCGAGTCATCATACGTTGCGATGAGTCGATCCCCCGTTTTCCTGATAAGTACCTTAGGGATTGCTCCTAATTTTGCCTTATCCGTTGTGCGTCCCGTAATGTTTTGTTTACAGAAATCAAACCAATAAATGTTTCGATGATCATAACGAGCTATGCTGTCGCCCTTTAGGGTACGTATCTGTTTCGGGCTATTTTTCTTTTCATATATAAGTTCAGATTTTCCTCCGAAACCAGACGTTGTTTCACATAGCTGACATAGAGAGAGAGCATCATTTAATGATAAAAGTTTTTGTACGAACGCCATTGTCTCAGGATTCTCAAAATACTCAAAACTATGGGTAGGATCTTTGATAAAATCACTCTGCGATCTATTTATGATATTCATTCCGAATTCAGATATCGCAATATTACTACTACCAGAGGAACTTGAGTTCCGCAAAACGAATATCAGTGTATCTGCGGTAATCCCTGGAAAAGGAACTTTATAGACTAATGAAATGACGGTCATGTTTGACAGTATTCGTTTCCGCAGATTAATGAACTGTTTATTATATCCTAATCGATCGGGAACGATAAAACTGAAAAATCCGCTCAGTGCCAATAGATTCATTCCCTTTGAAACGAAGTATTCATACATATTGGGCATATATGTATTTCCATGATATTCTTTTATTAGATACTCGATCTCGTTTGGCTGACATATATCGTTACCAAACTTACCAGACAACGATATCCACGGTGGATTACCAATCACCGCATCGAATCCGCGTTGGCCCATGATAGAAGGGAATTCGTGATTCCAGTCGAAGGCATTGATTTTGTCGCGCTCTTCGTCCGTAAAGAGGCCCATCTGGCTTTTGTCATAAAAATCCGGCCCTATCAGAGAATTTCCGCATTTGATGTTGCTGCCGAGGTCGGGGAGCGAGTGCTCGCGGAACATCTCGTGCTGCGTGAGACCCTCCAAGAGTTTGAGAAGCAATGACAGTTTAGTCACCTCCACAGCCTGTGGATCGATATCCACGCCATAGAGATTGTCCGTCAGGATGCGCCTCTGTTCCTTGAATGTGAGAACCCATTCATCCTTTCGGACCTTGAAGACCGCAGGGGATTTACCTTTCGACCACTTTTCCGGATTATTTTTGACATACCAGTCGAGGTGCCACCTCCTCAAATGATCGTACGCGCCGATGAGAAACGAACCGGAACCGCAGGCAGGATCGAGGACGCGGAGCTTTGCCGCTTCTTTCGGCGTCTTGCCCTCCAGCAATTTTCCGACCGTGTTCTTTACGATGTAGTCCACGATGTACGATGGCGTGTAATAGACGCCGCCCGCCTTTCGGACTTCAGGCTTTTCCTCTATCTTAGCGCGCCGCGTGGGCGTGAGATGGATGACCTTGCCTAGAAAGCGCTCATAGGCCTGTCCCAGTATCTCTGTGGGAATGACCGAGAATTCGTAGGGACTCTGGGGATAGTAGAGATTTTTGAAGATCGTCCGAAGGTCACCGTCGTCTATCTTGAGTCTTGGCGTCAGTTCGTCTGCAGGCGTGGGGCGCCCTCGTTCTTCCGCAAAGTGAAAGAGGCCGGAGTTATATCGCCGATCGGCGTGGTGAAATATTTCGAGGAGCCGTTCGTAGACGTGTGGCCCATTCTGGAGGGCCATTAGCTGGCCGTAGCTTTCAAACCCCTGATCTTCACAGATCCGCAGAAAGATGATCCGGTCTATTATCGCCTGGACCGCGAAGTTGAGTTCGCGAACGCCGAGCTTGTTGCACTGCGCAATACCCTGAGCAAGGAGCTTGCGCCACCGCTCGATCTCTTCGAGTCCACGCTCGCCGTACCACGCCTACCCTTAGTGCTTTCAGCATATTTATCGAAGGAACCCTTGAGGACCGCATCTTTTGAAAAGACGCCGGCGATCTCGTCCCAGCGATCAAGATATTGATCGTATTTGAGGTACATGATGCGGGCGGTGGAGGCCTTGTCGGATTTTGAGGGCCTTGTCCGGCAGTCGTAAACAGCAAACTCCTCGAAGTCGGTGACGATACCGAGCGGAAGTTTCGCGCTCCATGCGTAGCGCCTGAGCTGGAAGGCCGGATGGGGCTCATCTTCGATGCTGACCGAAGGCTTCTTGGCCTCCAGGAAGAATTTGCGGATGCCGCCTATCCGGAAACAGTAGTCCGGCGCCTTTGTCCCGACACCGGTCTTTATTGAATCATGATGGATGACCTCTTTGTAGGCCTCTGAATAGCCTTCACGATTCTGGATATCCCAACCGAGTGCCTCGAACATTGGCAGGATGAACTCGGCGCAGACCTGCTCCTCCTTGTAGGCGCCGGATTTGTAATCGTCGATGTGCTCGTGGAACCGCGCAACTAACCTCTTCAATAATTCGGGAGCCTTCGTCATTCCGCATCCTCCGGCAACTCAATAGCTATGAATAATCGGATACTTATGCAAGCTGGCAAATCTGTCAAGAAAAGGTGATGACGCAATCAATTGTATGCGCTGGGCGTGAAGGATCACTTCACAGCTGCATAAAGCAGCGTTTTGAGCGGAGTGTATGAGGAAGTGAAAACTCAGAAGAATTTCTTTAATAGAGACTTTATGCCCCAGACGTTGTCGATGTTGTTTCTGGTATTTTCCGGGAATTTCGTCACACAGACATCAGCCGCCTATGTTTGCGTTTGCTGCAAGCCACTCAAGCGCGCCGGCGCTTGCCTTCCATGCAGCGCTGTTGCCGTGGGCATAAATGACAGCTTCGTTCTCATCGCCGATGCCGTAATAGCCTGGCAGCTCTTTCGGCATTTTCTTACGACGAAGGAGATAAACAGGAACATGCCTGTTTGCATTGATGGCCGCCTTTAGCGACTTGCGCGCAATCTCGCCATCGCCTTTCTTGCGAAAATTCAGAAGCGCTCGGGAATAAACCCACGCAGCCATGCCGTCTTCCTTATATTGCTTAAAGAGCTTTTCCGCATCTTCATCACGATCGAGCTCGATAAGACACGGCATCAGGAGATCGCGAACGCCCTGATTGTCGTTGGGATTCAAACGGAGCATGCCCCAAAAATGATCGACTGCTTCCTCCATCCGTCCGTCCTCCCACAGACACTGCGCAAGGCTGCAGCACGCACGCATGTAGGGCCTAGTCTCGATAAGACCCCAGAAATGTCCCTCATTCTCCTTGAAAAATTTTTTGCCAAGTAGTCGCTCGCCTCCCTCAAGTGCCTTTTGATAGAGATCTATGGCATGTCCCAGAGACTCCGCGCTTTCTTCTGCAAGAATGCTATAGGCATCGGCACAGTCCGGGCATATTTCTAGAGCTTTCCTGGCTAAGGCCACGCGTTGATCCGGTTTATCGGCCTCCCAAGCATCGTAGATCATCTGCTGCGCTAGATCCTCGGCGTTTTTCCTGTTACGGCTATCGCCCCCCAGGTTCGACATCTGCCCCTCCATCGAACGGAAGATGGCGTTCGGATCAAAAGGCATGATGTCATGCCCCTTTCCATTCTGCTTCATGTTCTTGGTCTTGTCTGCACCTTGTCTCTTGCTCCTGTTCTTGTTCATGAGGTCCCTCTTTTTAAGAAATAAGCGTGAATTTGAAAAACAGTCACTGATCTTGATAACGTTACAAATCTAGAAGAATTTCTTTAACAGAGATTTAATGCCCCAGACGTTGTCGATGTCGTTTATGGTGACGAGGAGCATAAGCCCAATGAGCAGAAAAAATCCCACTTGATGCGCGATCAGCCTGATCCTCATGTTAAGCGGCTTGCGCCGTATTGCCTCCCAACCCAAGAAAACGAGCTGGCCGCCGTCGAGCACCGGGATGGGCAAGAAGTTTAGAATGGAAAGCTGCATGCTCAAGAATGCAAGAAAGTAGAGAAAGTTTGAAAAACCTGATGCGGCAGCTGCGGCAGATGCCTTGGCTATGACTACAGGACCCCCGATGACCTTAAAAGAAAGCTTGGCAGTAACCAACCTTCCCAGCACATCAAAGGTGAGCTTGGCTAGTTTGAGATTTTCTTTAGTGCCCCTGACTATAGCGCCAAAAAAACCGTATTGTTGTACCTGCATGGGAACACCGCTCATGCGATCTTTTGTAACGCCTATGATCCAGCGACCAAATTTTTCATTAAACTCAGCTTTTACAGGAAGATCAAGCATGTTGCCATCGCGCTGCACAACCACGGTCGTTTCTTTACCGCCGCTTTCGTTTACCAACCTTGTAAGATCGAGCCAATCATATACATTTTTTCCATCAAAGGAGATCACGAGATCGCCTGGCATAATACCAGCTGCCTCTGCTGAACCGCCAGGTCGCACCTCACCTACCCAAGGCTCTGCTCCGATAAAGAGCATGGGCTCTACGCCAACATATCCACCGCGCAGCTCAGGCAAATCTCCGACCTTAACCTTGATGGGAACAAACCTTCCTTCGCGCTCCACACCAAAGGTCATTTCAGTTCCCGGAGAAAGCAATATCTTGTTCAAGACATTTTCCCAGCTCGTAACCTTTTTTCCATCTACCGAAACTAAAAGATCGCCCTTTATGAGCCCTGCCTCCTGTGCTGGGGACTCGGCCTTGATATCAGTTATGATCGGTGGCTCATGCAGAAATACAGGTTCTGCCCTGCCGATCATAAAGACAATAGGCATGAGGGCAAGGGTGAGAATGAGATTCATGAGCGGGCCAAAGAATACTACTTTTGCGCGCACCCACACGCTTTTTGCTGAAAACGATCTGGGATCTGTGGCGCTCTCCTCCCCAGGTTCCTCTCCCCTCATCTTCACATAACCGCCAAGAGGAAATAGCGAGATGCGATAGTCGGTGTCGCCCCACTTGATGCCTAAAATCCTTGGTCCAAATCCAAGCGAAAACGCTTCAACACAAATACCTGCGCGTTTGGCCACAATGAAATGGCCGAACTCGTGAATGAATATGAGAAGGCCAAGTGCAATTATGAAATATAAAATGGTCATGGATTAACTAGATCTGGGATCTCGCAAATTCGCGTGCCCAAGCATCGATCTCGAGAATTTCATCGACAGTTTCTATTGGCTTTACGCTGTGTGCTAACATCGTATTTTCAACCACCTCTGCTATCCTCGTGAAACCTAATTTTCTATTAAGAAACGCGGCAACTGCTATCTCGTTTGCAGCATTGAGAACAGCTGGCATTGAACCACCCTTATCTAGTGCGCTGTATGCAAGTGTAAGACATGGAAACCGATCATAATCCGGCTCCTCAAAGGTGAGATTGCCGATTTTGGCAAGATCCAAAGTTTCTACACCGCTTTCCACGCGCTCTGGCCATGATATTGCATATGCTATGGGCGCGCGCATATCAGGAACGCCAAGCTGTGCGACCACACATCCATCCTTATATTCAACAAGTGAATGCACGATGCTCTGCGGATGGATCACCACGCGTATTTGATCAGGGCTTATACCAAAGAGCCAGTGCGCCTCAATCACCTCTAACCCCTTGTTCATCATGGTGGCTGAGTCGATGGTGATCTTTGCGCCCATAGACCATCTTGGGTGTTTGATCGCCTCTTGTGGGGTGGCGCGCTCCATCTGCTCACGGCTTGTTCTAAGAAACGGGCCGCCTGATGCCGTAAGATGAATTGCCGTCACATCTTCTATGCGATGTCCAGCCAGCGACTGATGGATCGCTGCATGTTCGCTGTCTACAGGAAGTATGTTAACCTTCTTTTTACGAGCAAGCTTGGATACAATCTCACCCGCAACAACCATGGTTTCTTTGTTTGCAAGCGCGATATCTTTTCCGGATTCAATCGCTTTTATAGTTGGCACAAGACCCGCGGCCCCTACAATTGCCGATACAACCATGTTTGCATCTTGCATGGATGCCACGGCGCATGCCCCTTCAACACCGTACATGATCTCCGGGCGATGAGAACCTAAGAGTTCGCGCAATTTCGCAGCAGCCACATCGTCCCTGACAGATACGAGTTTAGGATGAAACTGCTCTATCTGCTGTGCAAGCAACTTTACATCATGGCCCTCGGCAAAGCCTGCGATCTTAAAACGATCCGGATGGCGCGCCACTACATCGAGCGTGCTTTGCCCAATGGAACCAGTGCTGCCTAATATTGACAGTTTCTTCATAATAATTAGTAATCAGTGATCAGTCACCAGTGACCAGTAAAAGCATTCACTGATCACTGGTAACTGGTTACTGGTCACTATATTCCCATAACATACACTGCATACGCATACACAGCAGGTCCTGTGAAGATGAGTGCATCGAGCCTATCTAAGACACCGCCGTGGCCGGGAATGATGGAGCCAGAATCTTTTACCCCGCTTGAACGCTTAAGCAAAGATTCTACCAGATCGCCAAACGGCGATGTAATCCAGATAATAGCAGCCAGTATAGCTATATGATAGAGCGGCATCTGTGGCATGAGTAACGAGCGCATGAGAAATGCGCCTCCAAATGACCCGACGAGTGCTCCTATCAAACCCTCTACTGTTTTGTTTGGACTCACAAGCGGTGCTAGGCGACGCCTTCCAAAGCTTTTTCCTGCGATCAGCGCGAACATATCGCACAGACATGCTGGTACGAGCCCTATGAGCACAAGTTCTTTGCCATAAGTTAAAGCTGCCACCCATGCCCAAAATGGAAAAACCACGCCTAAATAAAGAACTCCCATAATAGCCAAGGCCAGCTTGTCTGCAATTCCCAAAACCTCGTTTGCCCGCCACATAAATATCAGGGCAAGCGCAAACAGATCAAAAGCCAATATCAAAAGCACTGGATTGCCAGCAGCGGGATACAGGACCATGGCTACACAAGCCAGCATGCCAGCGATTATTGCTGCCCAGCGTTCAAGAAGATCTTTGAGAAACATCCTTCCAAATTCAAAAAGTCCGATAGCTGATGCAATGATCACGAGCGCATAAACGCCCCAGCGTGGCAGCCACAACACAGCAGCTAATACAAGCCCCCCCAGCAATATGGCGGTGATAATACGCTTCATGTAAGCTCCCACACTTATGCAATCGTCTGCTGGCCAGTGAGTCCAAAGCGGCGTTCTCGCTTTGCATATGATTCAATAGCTCGATCTAATTCATCTTCGCTAAACTCCGGCCATAGCGTTTCAGTAAAATAGAGCTCGGTGTAGGCTATCTGCCACAGAAGAAAATTGCTGACACGATACTCGCCGCTGGTTCGTATCAAGAGATCTGGATCTGGTATGCCAACTGTGTCGAGCCCTTCTTGAAGAATATCTGGAGTAAAATCCCTCACACCCTTCTTAAGCAGGGTATTGGTAGCACGGCATATTTCCTGGCGCGCGCCATAAGACAGGGCTACGATTAAAGTCATCCTATCCCCATCCTTTGTAGCCTCTACTGTTTCTGTTATCTCGCTTCTCACCTCACGCGGCAGTCGCTCGATATCGCCTATGACACGAAATGCAGTTCGCTCTTCTATGAGTTCAGCTCGCTTGCTAACTAAGAAGTGACGCATTAGCTGCATTAGAGAGAGAACTTCATCCGAAGGCCTGCTCCAATTCTCCTCAGAAAATGCATATAGAGTTAAATAACGGATGTTTCTATCCCTGCAGGCCGCAACGATCTTCTCTATGGTCTCAGCTCCTAAACGATGCCCTTCGGCCCTGGGCAAGCCCCTTTCGTTTGCCCAACGGCCATTGCCATCCATGATAATGGCTATATGTTTAGGAATATGCTTCATTTACGTTTCTCGCGTTGCTGGCCTTTCTCGCTCTATCTATACTTCCATTATATCTTTTTCCTTATGCGTGAGCGCGTCGTCGATCTGCTTTATAAAATCATCTGTGAGCTTTTGAACGCGATCGTGCGCCTTGCGCTCATCGTCCTCGGTGATCTCGCTAGTGTTCTTTAAAGCCTTCAGTTCGTCGTTCGCATCTCTCCTTGCATTTCTTATGCTCACCTTACACTCCTCGCCATGCTTTTTGCTCACCCTCACGAGCTCTTTGCGGCGCTCCTCATTCAGCGGAGGTATAGGAATTCTCAGAATCTTTCCGTCATTCGTAGGATTTAAACCCAAATCGGTCTTTAGGATGGCCTTTTCTATAAGAGCTACAGCTGAAACATCCCAGGGTTGAATTGCAATCGTCCGCGGATCTGGAACCGACAGCGATGCCATTTGGTTAAGCGGCGTCGCAGTGCCATAGTAATCCACCCGAACATCGTCGAGCAGGCTGAGCGATGCGCGGCCAGTGCGCATCTTGGCAAGCTCATGCCTTAGCGCCTCCAGAGCATTTTTCATTCTTGCATTTGCCTTATCGTATACCTTGTTATCCATAAATCATTGTCCCCATTTTTTCGCCCGCCACAACCTTCTTGAGGTTGCCCTGTTTGAAAATGTTGAAGACTATGACGGGAAGGTTGTGATCCATACACATGGAAATTGCGGTAGCGTCCATCACCTTAAGCCGCTTTGAAAGCACATCGATGAATTTGAGCGATTCGAAACGCGTTGCGGAAGGATCTTTAAGCGGATCTGCCGAATACACGCCATCCACTTTGGTACCCTTGAGAATAGTCTCTGCACCGATCTCCACAGCTTTAAGAGCTGCAGCCGTATCAGTTGAAAAAAACGGCGAGCCTGTGCCACCAGCAAAGACTAGCACCCTCCCCTTTGCCAGATGAGCGAGAGCACGTCGCCTGATAAAATGCTCTGCAACAGATGGCATGGGCGTTGCCGTCATGAGCCTTGCATCAAGACCCTCGCGTTCAAACGCAGACTGAAGCGCCAATCCGTTTATGACCGTGGCGAGCATGCCCATTGAATCAGCTTGAGCCTGATCGATCGCACCAGTTGAAGCTGCGCTCGCACCGCGAAAGATGTTTCCTCCACCTATCACAACAGCGATCTCGACTCCGCTCTTTGCAACAGCCTTTACCTCAGCAGCTATTCCGTCCGCAGCATCAAGGCTTATGCCCGATGTTGTTCCTGCGGACAACAACGCCTCGCCAGAGAGTTTCAAGATCACTCGTTTATATTTCATTTGTAGTCCCCCTGCATTCATATGTTACCGCTGCTTGCGCTTGCCCTGAGCGAGTGATAACGAGTCGAAGGGGAGTCGAAGGGTTGCTTACAGCTCTTTAGCTCTTCTTCTCCACTCCCTCGCCAACCTGGAGTCGCTTAAATGACTTGATCTTAATGTTCTTATCTATGTTTCCAAGCCAAGTGCAAACCGTAGCCTTGCCTTCTGGATCGCGCACATAGAGCTGGTCTTCAAGACATATCTCTGTAAAGACCTTTCCGATCTTTCCGGATACTATCTTTTCCATGATCTCCGGCGGCTTATTCAAATCAGACATCTGGGCCATCATTATCTCTTTTTCTTTTTCTATGACTGATTCTGGAACATCATCGCGTCGCAGATAGCGCGGACTCATGGCAGCTACGTGCATGGCTATCTCACGAGCGGTTGCATTGTCGAGCTTTCCGGATTGATCGTCGAATACGACGATTACGCCTATCTTTGAACCAGCGTGTATGTAGGTAGCAATCTTTCCTTCACATTCCGCCACAACTCTTGCAAAACGCCTCACTCCAAGATTTTCGCCAATCTTGGCCACGAGCTCTGTCTGGGCTTCCTTTACTGTACTGTTGTCAAAGGAAGCTGCCATGAGCTCGTCGAGATGCGAAGGATTGGCATCGCGCACAACTTCGGTGACTCTATTTACAAAATTCTGGAAATCTTCTGTTTTGGTAACAAAATCAGTCTCACAGTTTACTTCGACTAGAACAGCGAGTTTCAAATCATCGCTTATATACGATCCGATAAGGCCATCGGCAGCTGTGCGGCCTGCTTTCTTTGCAGCTGTGGATATTCCTTTCTTGCGCAGCACTTCAATGGCAGCTTCTATATCGCCTTTTGCCTCGGCCAGCGCCTTTTTGCAATCCATCATGCCTGCTCCGGTTTTCTCGCGGAGTTCTTTAACTACACTAGGTGAAACAGTCATCGTTGCCTCCCTTAAAATCAGTGATCAGTGATCAGTAATCAGTAACCAGTGAAAGCCAGCTAAGCATTTTCGCTTGTTTTACTTTTCTCGTCTGTCTCGCTTTTCTCGCTTGTCTCGCTGGTTTGTTCAACGGCCTTTGCGCTCGCAAACTTTTCAGCTTCTTCCTCTGACGATGGCGCTTTCTCGTCTCGCCTGGCAACCCATGCCTTACCCTTGCCACCTATCTTTTGCTCGCGTATGGCAGGACCCTTAGGCCTTGCAGTCTTGGCCTCTTGCTCCTTTACTTTTTGTTCTCTAAGTGCCGCCTCTCTACGCTTACCTCCTTCGAGGCAAGCTTCAGAAACCAGATGTGCAAAAACGCCAATGGAACGAATGGCATCGTCGTTTCCTGCAATGAGATAATCGATGCCATCAGGATTACTGTTTGTATCTATAAGCGCTACCACCGGGATGCCCAGCTTAATGGCCTCTTTCTTGGCTATCTCCTCATGCCCTGGATCGATGAGAAATACAGCTCCAGGAGCCTTGGTCATGGTCTTGATGCCACCAAGAGAATACTCAAGTTTGTCGATCTCGCGCTCTATTTCGAGCGCTTCTTTTTTGAGGAGATTTTCAAGTTCGCCTTTTTCCTTGCGCGCCTCAAGGTCATTGAGCCTAGTGATTGACTGCTTGATTGTCTGAAAATTCGTAAGCATTCCGCCAAGCCAGCGCTTGGTCACAAAGAATTGCCCTGAGCGCCTGGCCTCAGACTCGATGATGTCCTGTGCCTGCTTTTTTGTGCCTACAAAGAGCACTGAATTGCCCAGCGCAACTGTGTCAGCGATGAATTTGTAAGCCCTTTGTGCTTGGTTTGCGGTTTGTTCTAGATCGATGATGTGAATTCCATCGCGCGCCGTAAATATGTATGGGCGCATCTTGGGATTCCACCGCCTGGTTTGATGCCCGAAATGAACCCCTGCTTCGAGCAGCTCCTTTACTGCAATATCAACTGACATGCCTAACCTCCTTGGTTTTACCTTAAGGCCCCTTCCACCGCTTCTGATCCCAAGACATTTTGGCATCAGGATGCGGAACCAAAAAGAGGGGCTTTCGGGATTTCCGCGACCGCCTTATCAGCGAAGAGCGCGGATTTATTATGAAAAAAGCCCAAAAACGAATGCCGCTGCCTTTAACATGCTGATTTTAAAGATGCAATAGGATTCCACATAAACATTGGATATCGTTTCTACTTTTGTTATAATGTATACAGCCGAGACAGAGTTAAAGAGTAGTCATCCACAAATTGCCTTGTTAGGTAATAATTACCTCAAGGGAATTGAAAGGGGGAAAATGGCGCTCCACTCTCGTCTCGGATTTTTTATGCAAACGGATGTTTGATTATAATATGTGCGCTGCGCTCCGAACCTACGGATAAAAGAGATATGGGAACACCACTCAGTTCGCCAATGCGGTTCGCGTAATTCCTGGCAGCAGCAGGTAGGTCAGCCATCTGTCGTATCTCTGATATATCGTCCTCCCACCCCGGCATTTCTTCATATACAGGAATGATCTCCTCAAATTTTGAAAACGATGCGGGAAAATCATCTACTACAGTATCGCCTATGCGATATCCTGTGCAGATCTTGAGGGTCTTAAGTCCGGAGAGTACATCGAGCTTCGTGAGGGCCAGCATTGTAAGCCCGTTTACCCTGGCAGCATGTTTAACTACTACAGCGTCAAACCAGCCGCACCGGCGCTTGCGTCCTGTGGTAGATCCAAACTCCTTACCCTGCTCCTGAAGGAGCTTGCCGAATTCATCATGGAGTTCAGTGGGAAATGGTCCATTACCCACTCGAGTGGTATAGGCCTTGGTTATGCCAAGCACATCATCTATCATGGTTGGCCCAATGCCGGCACCACAGCAGGCTGCGCCAGCAACCGTGTTTGACGAGGTGACAAAAGGATATGTTCCGTGGTCAATGTCCAGTGCCGTGCCTTGCGCTCCCTCAAAGAGTATGTGTGAGCCGTTTTTGATCTTCCTGTGAAGGAGTTCTTCGGCATCGAGCACATGTTTCGCTAATCTGCGTGACCACTCCTCACCCATTTGTGCGATCTCGTCGAACGAAAATGGCTTGCCGCCTAGCATCTCTATCTGACGATTCTTGAGCGGAAGGATCTCTTCAAGGCGATGCCTGAATACATTTGGGTCCACAAGATCGCCGGCCCTTATCCCATTTCTGCCTGCTTTATCCTCGTATGCTGGGCCTATGCCTCTACCCGTGGTTCCTATTCTTGCACTGCCCAATGCCTCTTCATGTAGCTGATCGATGAGTTTATGATAGGGCAAAACGATGTGGGCATTCTGGCTTAATGCAAGCCTTGCAGGATCTTTTAAATACCCTTGCTGATGAAGGCCATCAATTTCATCAATTAGCACCTTTGGATCCACCACTACCCCATTGCCTATTATGCACATGCACCTCTCATGCAGGATGCCGGAAGGCACTAGGTGAAGTATGGTTTGGTTGCCGCCAAACACCATGGTGTGTCCAGCGTTGGCTCCACCCTGATATCGCACCACTACATTTATTGAAGGCGTGAGAAGGTCTATGATTTTGCCTTTGCCCTCATCACCCCACTGCGTGCCTACAACCACTACATTAGCCATAATTTCTCCTAACCAAAATCCAATTTCTAATTTCTAATTTCGCCTTTTCAAGAATTTCATTAAAATGAAATTGGATATTGGAAATTAGAAATTAGATTTATTTCATCAACATCTCAAGTATTGCCTTCTGCACATGCAGGCGATTTTCTGCCTGATCAAACACTCGCGAATGTGGTCCATCCATCACCTCATCTGTTATCTCATCGCCGCGGTGTGCAGGCAAGCAATGAAGAACTATCACATCCTTATCAGCAACTGAGAGCAGCTCATGGTTTACTTGATAAGGCTTAAAGAGCTTGCGCTTTTTTTCCTCCTCTGGACCTTCCTGCCCCATGCTGATCCAGGTGTCGGTGTTGATAACGCTTGCGCCCTCGCATGCTTTGCGCGCATCGCGCATGAGCCTTATATTTTTATGACCGCCTGAACTCACTTTATCGAATATCATGGCAGCTGGATCATAACCCTCAGGGCAAGCTAGTCTAAGTTCAAAGCCTAGCATGATCGCAGCCTGTATCCATGTGTTTGCCACATTGTTGCCATCGCCAACATAAGCGATCTTCTGATCTCTAATCGAGCCGAAATTTTCGATCACTGTGAAGATATCGGTGAGTATTTGGCAAGGATGCAAAATATCGGTGAGACCATTGATAACCGGAACAGAGGAACCAGACGCCATTTTCTCAATGCGCCTTTGCTCAAACGTGCGCACCATGATACCATCAACATATCGGGAAAGGACTCTGGCGGTATCCTCATAAGTTTCACCGCGGCCCAGCTGAGATGCCTTTGTGGTGAGATTGACTGCATGGCCGCCCAATTGATACATCCCCACCTCAAAAGATACACGCGTGCGCGTTGAAGACTTTTCAAATACCATGCCCAGCGTTTTCCCTTCAAGTGTGTGATGGCGTTTTCTCTTTTTTTGCTGGACCTTGTACCATGCAGATCTCTTCATCAGCCCATCTATCTCTGCATTGTTGAGGTCAAAGAGTGTTAAAAGGTTCCGTGCCATCTTTATTCCTATAATATGTACTTTGAAAGATCCCTATCCTTCACTATATCCGCGAGTTGTTCCTGCACGTACTTTCGATTTATGTTTACCTTTCTCTTCTCTGTTTCCGGAGCATCAAAGGATAGTTTCTCCAGAAGTTTTTCCATAATCGTGTGCAGCCTCCTCGCACCAATGTCCTCTAGCTGTTCGTTGACCTCATGTGCAAACTCGCAGATTTCTTTAAGGGCATCTTTGCTAAAATCGATGTTAAGGCCTTCTGTGGCCATCATCGCCTTATATTGCTTAACCAAAGAGTTATCAGTTTCTGTGAGAATCCTGTAAAAATCTTCCTTGGTGAGAGAATCGAGTTCAACACGAATGGGAAAACGACCTTGAAGCTCTGGAATAAGATCATTTGGCTTGGTCATGTGAAACGCGCCCGAAGCAATAAATAGTATGTGGTCAGTGCGAACAACACCGTACTTTGTTGTAACTGTTGACCCTTCGATCACAGGCAGGATGTCTCGTTGTACTCCCTCGCGCGATACATCTGGCCCATAAGAGCGCTCGCCCCCTCTAGGGCTTGCTATCTTGTCTATCTCATCAAGAAATACGATTCCGTTTTGTTCCACGCGCTCTGTGGCCAGGCGAACAACCGCATCCATATCCACAAGCCGGCTAGCTTCTTCCTCTGCAATATACTCGAGCGCCTCAGGAATTTTCATTTTTCTGCGCTTTCTGGCGCCAGGCATCATGCTGGAGAACATATCGCGGATATTTGAGCTCATCTCTTCAAGGCTTGTTGCTGCCACGACCTCGATGGAAGGCAAGGCTGTCCCTCTGGGCTGGGGCTCTATCTCGATAGTCCGCTCATTCAAGGCACCCTTGCGCAGCAACTTACGAAGGCGATCTCTGGTAGCAGTAGTCTTGTTTTTGGCCTCCTCTGATTCTGCTGTCGCACCTTCAGGTAATATTTCCTCTGGAACCTCTATTGCTTCTTTTGAACCTGGAAGCAGAAGATCCAAAAGCCTTTCCTCAGCCATCTCGCTGGCCTTCACGCGCACCTTTGCTGCCTCTTCCTCACGTACCATCTTGACTGAGATCTCTGTAAGCTCACGTATCATGGATTCAACATCCTTGCCCACGTAACCGACCTCTGTAAACTTGGATGCTTCGACTTTGATAAACGGAGCTTGCGCAAGCTTTGCAAGGCGCCTTGCGATCTCGGTTTTGCCGATGCCAGTGGAGCCGATCATGATGATGTTCTTGGGCACGATCTCATCGCGAAGCTCTGGCTCAACTTTACGCCTACGCCAGCGATTGCGCAGCGCAATGGCCACAGAACGTTTGGCTTTGCCCTGGCCTATGATGTAACGATCGAGTTCTGATACTATCTCTCTGGGAGTAAAATTCTTTTCTTCCATAACTTGCCAATCTCCCTTTAATTCATCCAATTGTCTCTATCTTTATATTGTCGTTAGTATAAACACATATGCCGGCTGTGATCTTCATGGCTTCCTCTACAATCTCGCGCGCGTCGAGTTTTGATTTGGCCATAAGCGCCCTGGCAGCAGCAATTGCATAAGGACCTCCTGAACCAATTGCTGTTACACCATCATCGGGCTCAAGTACATCGCCTGTTCCTGATATGGTAAAAGTCTTGTCCTTATCTGCCACAATCATCATGGCCTCGAGCTTGCGAAGTACCCTGTCAGTGCGCCATTCCTTTGCCAGCTCTACCGCAGCTCTTGTGAGAGCTCCCTTGTACTCGGCTAGCTTGCCCTCAAAGCGCTCAAAGAGCGTAAACGCATCTGCGCTAGAACCTGCAAAGCCTGCTAACACTTTGCCCTCGTCCATCACGCGAATCTTGTTTGCAGTGCTTTTCATCACGGTTTGGCCAAAACTCACCTGGCCATCACCGCCTAATGCTACCTTTCCATCACGTCGCACGCACAAAATCGTAGTAGATTTGAACATCTGTAGCCCCCTTTTAAAGAAATCACTCCATACATCACAGGTGTATGCAGAATCAAGGGAAGTTTATTAAACATGCGAGACAAGCGAGAAATGCGAGACAGGCGAGAAACGTTTCTCGCTTTTCTCGCGTGTCTCGCCTTTCTCGCTAGATTTTATGCCTTTGGATGTGCCTCATCGTAGGCCTGCATCAGCTTATCTATTCCAACATGGGTATATTTCTGTGTGGTTGAAAGGCTGGAATGGCCTAAAAGCTCTTGGATGCCGCGCATATCTGCGCCAGCGCCCAGAAGGTGTGTGGCAAATGTGTGCCTTAGGACGTGTGGGGTTACGGTCTTTTGCAAGCCACAGCGCCTGATGTATTTGGTGAGCAGTCGCTCTATGGATCTGGCTGTAAGCCTTCCTCCGTGCCTATTTAAAAACAGGCCCTGCTCAGTTGATGTTTTTGACAAAAGCGATGACCTTTTTTCTAAGTAAATCACAAGCGAAGCGCATGCCTTTTCTCCCATAGGCACGATTCTCTCTTTGCGGCCTTTTCCCAAAACGCGAACGGTCTGAGCTTTGAGACTAGCATCCTCAAGATTAAGCCCTACAAGCTCGCTCACCCTCAAGCCAGAAGCATAGAGCATTTCAAGTATGGCGCGATCCCTGGCGCCCAAAACATCTACGCCAGCTGCAGCATCCAGCAGCGCAAACACCTCATCCACAGTGAGAAATTTTGGCAAACGCTTGGGTATCTTTGGCGTGGCTACCTCTTTGGCAGGGTTTGATTCTAAAATTCCCATACGAATGCAGCAGTTGAAAAAAGATCTGAGCGATGCCAGCTTTCTGGCCATGGAAGATGGGCTAAGCACACTCCACCTCTTGCCTGCATATTCCCTTATGACCGTGGCATCCACTTCAGATATGCGCTTTGTGCCATTTTCTGAAATACCAGGAAATTTTTCTTCGAGAAAAGTTGAAAACTGTTGTAAATCAACTAGATAATTCTTGTGGGTGTGTGGTGATGCAGCTTTTTCGTATTGCAGATATGATGAAAATCGCTCGATGAGCTTTAGCATATTCCCTCCCCCAGAGTTTTAGCTATTTTGCTAAAATTATTATTAAAGATCAACTAGATTGTCGCATAAGAAGAGATGCATCAAGGATGGAGTTATTAGGAATTTAGAGCTGGCTTCTTTGGCCTTGTGAAAAACCCAACAAGAACTAAAAATAAAAGAAAGTTTAAATAACATAGACTAAAGTCGGTCTTGTTCAAGTAAAGGCTTAGAGAACAAGCTGCTCCGTCAGCGCCATCAGCAGAGTACATAGAAACTCCTGTTGAAGTAGATGAATCACCTTGTTCTTGCGAAGTACCCCCGCCGGTTGCGCCCCCACCATTTGCGCTGGGCTCAGGACAGGTCATTGCCTCGTTGTCAAATATGTCTGGAATACCATTGGCATTGCTATCAAGCCAGCTGCCCTCAAGCCCGTCTGGACAACCGTCGTTATCTGAATCATCGTCGCGCGCATTGGGAACCCCATCGCAATCCAGATCAGATATGCTCTGGGGAGGACGGCAATCGCCTTCGCCCTGCACGAGTTTATAGTCGAAATCCGGTATGCCATCGCCATCAAAATCGCCCAACGCCTCTACGCCATCTTCGATACCGTCGCGGTCGGTGTCCACCCTGGTGGGATCAGTGTCATCCGGATCAAGCCATCCGTTGCCATTTAAATCCTCTTCGCCATCCTTTAGGCCATCGGCATCTGAATCGGGATTGAGCGGATCTAGGGCATAGGGATTATGAAAGTTGGTGCCCGCTGCCTGCAGGCCGTGGCATCCGTTCACATCGTCCGGCCCAATTGCCCCCATTTCCACGCCGTCGGAAAGGCCGTCCTCATCAGTATCACAGGTGTTTCGCAAAGTGCCTGCCCTGGCTTCATCTCCGTCTTCAACTCCGTCCCCGTCAGTATCGGCTAAAAGCGGATCCGACTCATCAGGACCCAGCTCGCCATCGCCATCGCGATCGCCCTCCTCTCCATCGAGCAGGCCGTCGCCATCCGTATCTGCATTTTGAAAATCTGTCTCGCCCAGGTTTTCATCCCACACACCATTTTTATTTACATCCTCTTCACAGTCCATAAGCCCATCGCTATCGCTATCCTCATCGCAGGTAGCTTGAGGAAGAGGAGTTAAAGGAAATTTATGGTAATCTACACAATGCGCGGTCTTAGCAGCCGTTGCTGTTAAGACAGCAGATAGACAAACTATCGCCAGAAACCTAATGGTAAAGTTAATGATCTTTTCCATATAAATAGCCATCACACCCTTTTCGACTTATCCTTTATAATGTTGCGTACTTTCTGTGATTTTTTTCATTAAGTTAAGGCACAGTGCGTAATGCAAAAGCACGCAACTTTTGGCGTAATGGGCCGATAAAGCAGCTACTCTTGAGAAAGGACTGATTCAGATGGCCGAAAAAGTAAGCCCAAAAAACGACTCCGCCCAAGCCTACAACGCGTGTGAGGAGGCTGGCAAACCTGGAAGCACCAATAACAATACATGCAGGAAAATGATCGACGTGTGCTTATCAGAGCCAGCAGGCACTTACACCCTTGTTACCGATGCAGGCCCAATTACCTTGAAAGAGCAGGACTCTTGCAAGAGCACAGCAGTAACGCTTGCTAGCATGAATTACAAATTAGTGAGCTACAAAGTAAAACCAGCTAAAACTCCCAAACCAAAGGCTAGAAATCAACCCAAAGCAAGCAAGCCAGAGCCAAGCAACTCTGATAAGCCAAATGATACTGCACCCCCGAACTCACCTGCACCGGTAACTCAGTATGATGAATGCAAAAGCATTGGAAACACGGATACGAAAATGAACAAGGCATGCAATGAGTACGTGAACATCTGCATGACAAAGCCCAAAGGTCCATATAGGCTTTTCACAACTGTTGGCTCAATCAAGGCAGCCGATCAAAAATCGTGTGTGGAGATAGCCACCACCCTAGCAAGCATGGGCTATGAAAGAAAGATATCTGAAGACCAGCCAAAGCACAAAAAGGAATCGGATCAACCAGCAAAACCTAATGACTCAGACAAATCGACTAGCTCAAGCGATCCAGTCGGCGGGTTTCGTCTTAGAAAATCCTTCGCAACTATCAACCTCAGATTGCGCGTCACCGGTGATAGATATACCCACGAAAGGCGCACCCTTTTGTTCGAAGGCGGCAAAGGAATTCCAATAGTTCTAAAGTATTCGGTCAAACGCAAAGAGGGAGGCGCATATGTGATGCGCTACACAGTCCTCAAGGGCGGCAAGGCTATTGATGGTGAACAGTCGCTCATATTTACAGCCACGGCAGGCAAGATCAATCTAGGCTTCGAGGTAGCGCTAAAACGCGCCGGCGATTTTGGAGATATAGAATCAATTAGGATAGTTAATCTCAGTGATCAGTGACCAGTAATCAGTTACCAGTCAAGAATTACGACTTTTATAGCTGCATCCTTTATTTGGACACGCTTTGTAAGTCTCGCCGGTCTTCTTGGAATACTTCTCCACTAGAATTGCACTGCCGCACTCAGGACATTTTTCGGCAATAGGTTTATCCCACAGGGCGAACTTACAATTAGGATATCGATCGCAGCCATAAAACAGCTTGCCCCGGCGACTTTGTTTCTGAACCAAATTACCTTGCTTACACTCAGGGCAATTGACGCCGGTTCCTACAGAGCGCGTGCCCTTGCACTCTGGATATCGAGAGCATGCAAGAAATTCTCCGTACTTTCCCCTTCTTATTATCATGGGGCTTCCGCACAGATCACACTTTTCATCAGTGATTTCAGCTTCACGAATCTTTATTGAGCCATCCTCAGTTTTGTCGAATTCTTTAGTGTTACGACACTCAGGATAATTTGAACATGCTAAGAATTCACCATGACGGCCCCACTTTATTACCATCTTGTTGCCGCACTTATCGCAGGCAATATCAGTTTCCACAGCCTCGCGTTTGACATCGCGCATCTTCTTGCGCGCAGTCAAAAGCGCTTCTTCGAATGGACCATAAAAATCCTTCAAAGTGGCCACCCAGCCGCGCCTGCCCTCTTCTATCTCATCCAGCTCGTTTTCCATCTGTGCGGTAAAACCTATGTCGAGCACCTTGGGAAAACTTATTACCAATAGTTCGTTTACGAGCTTGCCCAGCTCTGAAGGATGAAAACGGTTTTCGATCTTTCGCACATAACCCTTGTCCTGAATAGTGCTCATGATGGAAGCGTATGTGGACGGCCGACCTATGCCCTTTTCTTCTAGCTCCTTTACGAGCGAGGCTTCAGTAAAGTGCGGCGGTGGTTGGGTAAAGTGTTGGTTTGGCTCGATGCCTAGAAGCTTAAGCTCTTCGCCTTCAGAAAGATCGGGCAGCGCCGGATTTTCTTCTTCGTCCTTCTCTTTAATTTCGTCTTCGCCCTCTATGTACACAGCGATGAACCCCGGGAATTTCATCACTTGACCTGTGGCCCTGAGTAAAAACCTTCCTGCCTCGATATCAAATGATGTTTGATCAAACAGCGCCGGCTTCATCTGCGATGCCACAAAGCGCTTCCATATCAGATCGTATAGCCTGAACGCATCTTTCTTAAGATATTTCTGAACGGCCTCCGGCGGATAAGCGCACGACGTGGGGCGCACTGCTTCGTGCGCTTCCTGAGCGCCCTTTTTGCCTTTGTAGAATACGGGCTTTTCAGGAAGCGATTCACTGCCAAAGCGATCTTTTATAAAACCGCGCACATCCTCAAGTGCGGAAGCTGCTACCCGAACCGAGTCGGTGCGCATATATGTGATGAGGCCCACCGACCCTTCATCGCCCAGATCCACTCCCTCGTAGAGCATCTGTGCTAAAGCCATTGTCCTCTTTGCAGTAAAACCAAGCTTTCTTGCCGCCTCTTGCTGCAATTTGGATGTAGTAAAAGGCGGAGATGGATGGCGTTTGCGTTCTTTCTTTTTTATCTGCGCAAGCTTTATAGTCTCATCGCTTATCTCTTTGGCGATTGCATTTGCCGTGTCGCCCTCGCCTATTGAAACATCCTTGCCTTCGATCTTGATTAGCTTGGCCTCAAACGGAGGCGGTTTTGAACCCTCAAGGTTTGCGACAATAGACCAATACTCTGTAGTCTTAAACGCATTGATCTCGTCCTCGCGCTCGCACACTATGCGCACTGCAACCGACTGCACCCTGCCTGCAGAAAGACCGCGGCGTACCTTTTCCCACAAAAGCGGGCTTATGCGATAACCCACTAGTCTATCTAGAATACGGCGTGCCTGCTGGGCTTCAAAAAGATTGTGATCAAGTTCAGAAGGATCTTCTATGGCTTTTTTCACAGCACTGGCAGTGATCTCATTGAAAAGAGCGCGGTGAATTCGCAAGCCTTTTTTGCCTGCACGGCGTATGCGCTCGGCAATATGCCATGCAATTGCTTCGCCCTCACGGTCAGGGTCTGTTGCCAAAAACACGGCATCAGATGACTTTGCAGCATCAGTGATCTTCTTGAAGACCTTTGCCTTGCCCCTAATCACCACATACTTCGGAGTAAAATTCTTTTCGATATCCACGCCTAAATCACGCTCTGGAAGATCCACCACGTGACCTACCGAAGCCATTACAGAATAGCCCCTACCCAAATACTTCTTTATGGTCTTGGCCTTTGCAGGCGACTCTACAATTACCAAAGCGTTAGCCATTGTTCTCCTTAATCTTCCAGCGGCAGCCAGGCAGCTCTTTCACCTTTCCTTGCATTGAAAGCTTTGTGAGCATCCCCAGTAATTCGTGTACAGAAATTTTTGTTTCCAAGACTATTTCATCTATGCCCTTGCTCCCGCGGCAGGGAAGCAGACTCAAAAGTTGTGACTCCATATCAGTATCGTTTTTAAAATGTCCAGACTTTTCAGAAAAAGCACCTTTGTTAACAAGGGGTTTTAAGATTTCGATCACGTCATCTGCGCTCTCAATTAGTGCTGCTCCCTGGCGAATGAGCCTGTTGGTGCCGCAAGCAAGCTGGGTGCCTGCCGGGCCTGGCACTGCAAACACTTCTCTATTTTGTTCTAGCGCAAACCGCGCAGTTATGAGGCTGCCGCTTCTGTCGCGCGCTTCAACGATGACGGTCGCAATGGATAAACCGCTGATTATGCGATTGCGCTGTGGAAAATTGGATTTAAACGGCTCTTCACCGGGTGGAAATTCAGAGACGAGCAATCCACTGTCCATTATTTGTGTGGCAAGATTCTTATGCCATGGTGGATAGATTATATCTGGGCCGCAGCCAAACACCGCGATGGTGGAACCGCGCGCAGAGATCGCGCCCCGATGCGCAGAAGCATCAATGCCATGGGCCATGCCGCTTACGACCACAACACCCCTAGATGCAAGCCCTTCTGCAATGGAGGCTGCAGTATTAAGGCCGTGCTGGCTCGCTTTTCGCGCGCCCACGATTGCTACAGCTGGCGCACCAAGCGCATCAATGCCTTTGCCTATTGCTATAATGACTGGTGGTGGATCATGAATTTGCCGAAGGATGGATGGATATGATGGATCCTTTAAACCTATGATCTTAGCGCCAAGACGCTGGGCCGTGCGCAATGATTCTTCTATATTTTTCCAGTCATCAAACTCGAGGAATCGCTGCCACAGATCATCGTATCTTCCAAAATGAGGGCGCAACTTATGCCTTTTGTCCTGAAAAACTTTTTGGGCAGAGCCACAATCGTCTAAAAGCGTTCTAGCGATGAGTGGATAGCGAAAAAACAGTTTTTGGAGAGCCAATAAAAAAACGCGCTCGTGCCTGTTACACATAGATATCCTCCTTAAATGCTCTGGCACGAGCGGGTTTTATTTTTTGTCAACGCGTTCCTTTAACTCTTTGCCGACCTTAAAAAACGGAAGACGCTTAGGCTTTACTTTAATTGATTCGCCTGTACGCGGATTACGCCCTGTGTAAGAGCCATACTCCTTTACCACAAAGCTACCAAGTCCCCTGATTTCAATTCTATCTCCGCGCACAATTGCGTCGACCATCAAATCAAATATAAGGTTGACGACATCTTCAGCCCTCTTCTTGGTGACCTTTGCTTTGGTCGCGACCGATTCGATGAGTTCTGATTTGTTCATCGCCCACCCCCATGTAATCTATCGATTTCACTCAGGAAATTAGCAACGCATCCGCGGGGTGTCAAGAGGCAATTTATAACAGCTATCAATAATTGCGAGACACGCGAGACACGTTTCTTGCGTTGCTGGCGTTTCTCGCGCCTGCCCTGAGCGAGCCCTTCGACGTTGCTCAGGACAGGCAGCGCGAGTCGAAGGGTTGCTGACAGTTGTATTATTCCTTGAACACAAAATCAGTAGGACAGCTTATGGAGAGCAGATTTCTGTCGCACGCCGTGGGGTATGCCCAGGCCTTAATAAAGCGATCCACAGGCACGATGACATTGGGCATTGGAGGAAAGCCAGGATCGTGTAGCCTGATCTCTTTATCACCAATATCGCACATCACGACAAAGTGCCCTGAGTAACCTTCCTGGTCCTGAAGCACACAGGCGTTCAGATTCACTATCACTACAGCGCCTCGAGCCATTTCTTTTTGAAGGTCCTCGAGATAAGCGGGTCTTAATTCGATAGGAGCTATCTTGGAAAAGCGAAGCGAGATATCGCGCTCAAACTCCACATCGCTGTGTTCTATCTGAGCCCCCCCAACTTCTTTGCCATAGCGCTCGATCAGGTACTCGCCACCGCGCTTAGCAAAATCAGCATAATCGAATTGCTCGATGAGCTTTACTTCAAGCCCCTTCTCAATCATCCAAAGCATTGCCGCGGTCGGCCAGGTCCAGCGCCCTGGTAGCTTGAGCGAGATGCGATCCAGCTCCTCATAGGAAAACTCGCGCTCAGGCAAAAGTTTAGCCAGCGCCATTTTCATGGCAGCCTGAAAACAGTGCGTGCCATCACCGGTGTTTGGGAAGAATGGGATGTTCATTTTTCTTGGCGATCCCGGCAGGAATCGAACCTGCGACCCCCTGCTTAGGAGGCAGGTGCTCTATCCTCTGAGCTACGGGACCAATGATTTGTCATTAAGGAGCTTAAAACAATTTCAAAACTTCAAGCCCTTTAGGCAGAATCACTTAATATCGCAACTTAAATTCGAATATCGAAATCTCACTGCTGTCGCGTTAGAGGTGTTAACTGGTTGAAATATAAGAATTCATTTTTCTCATGTCTAGGTGTCATTGCGAGGAGCGTTTAGCGACGAAGCAATCTCCCGCAAACACAGGTTATAAGGGGATTGCTTCGCTTT
>JBDRBN010000114.1:0-5877 GCA_043822785.1 Pseudomonadota bacterium | reverse complement strand
CGAAGCAATCCCCTTATAACCTGTGTTTGCGGGAGATTGCTTCGTCGCTAAACGCTCCTCGCAATGACACCTAGACATGAGAAAAATGAATTCTTATATTTCAACCAGTTAACACCTCTAACGCGACAGCAGTGTAATATCCAATATCAAATTTCGTTTTTTAAAATCGATAAAGGCGATATTGGATATTAGATATTAGATTTTGAGCCCCTTGCCACAGCTTTAGGCCTATGCTACATGCTTTTAAGTTTTAAAATCAATGGGGGGAGCCGTGAGAAAAGCGCCACGCCCGGAAAAACACTACTTTGAAAAAATCGACGTTCACAAACGGCGCAAGATTGCTGAAGAAAAGCGAAAAAAGATGGCCACAGAGGAAAAAGCGCATCTTAAGGAACTGCATTGGCGCAGATGCGGTCACTGTGGAATGGAAATGGAGGAGATCACATTTAAAAAAGAGACTGTATATAAGTGCTTCAGCTGCGGAGCTGTCCTCATGCTTGACGGCACGCTTGAAAGTCTCTGCGGTGAAGAAAACCGCATCATCGAAGCCCTTCTTGATCTCTTTAGGTTTTAACATCATTATTTTAAAACAGCGAAATCATGTAGGGAGGTTTTCTATGGGACAGAAAATGACCTGGGAAGAGATGAAAAAGGCATTTCCTGATGAGTGGCTACTCATTACGGACTACGAGACCGATCAATACGGAACTGTTTCGGTCGGTGTTGTTGAAAGGCATTCCACAAACAAGGATGAGGTTTATCGACTGCCAGCTTTAGATAAGGACTGCGCATTCGAATATACCGGAGAATCAACATTCAGGGGGTTCCGTGATCATGCCAAACATCACTGCTTTTGATACAAAGGCTCACCACATCCATTTCGTAGCCTATGTGGTGAATCCATCTGAGAAGAGAATAAAACTGCGCGCAGTTTTGGATACGGGCGCGCCTTTCACTGAATTTTCAGACCAGTTTCTTCACTATGCGAAGTTCATAGATGAGCCAAGCAAAGAGACTCAGATAAAACCTGGATTACAGACGCAAAAATACGGGAAACTCACATTGCCACAGGTAGAAATCTGCGGACACAAACTCAAGCAAATGCCGGTCTATCTTTCACATTTTGAAAAACATTGGGGTGTTGATGCGCTCATCGGTCTCGACTTTTTCAGACAATTCCAAGTGACGGTCAATTACAGGGCAGGGCAGATCATCACGGAGCCGCTCGCTGATTAATCTCTCTGAGGCTTACGAGAATCGCCTCAACAATTAAATCAGAGTGCACTTCCACTACACGCGGGAGATGAAGCCAATACGCAGTGCATTTAATCATGCAACTCATCTCATTAAGCGATAGGCTCTGTTTTCTGTATGCTCTGTATGGGGCGATCTGGTTTCCGAATAGGGGAGAAGGGATCCTACTAAAACGCCCCAAAGGCGCTGGCCTTGGGGGCAAATTTTGATTTACGTTCAATTACTTCGTATTCTTACTTCACCGGTTCTGATACATCAGGTGTTAGCTTTACTTCTGCTAGATCTTTAAGGCGTAATATATTCTGCATAGTAAAAAACGAGCCATGTTCTTTGAGGTGTGGAAGGACATCCTTGAGCGCCGATTTTGGAATTATGGGCTCAGGAGCTTTTGGCTGCCAGTTCCAAAACCTCGCGGCAGTGTTGTAATTCCTCCAGGTTTCCTCCCACGGAACGCGGTGCCATTTTAGTTCGTTAGCAGTAGCAATCATCGCGTTGGTCGGAGTTGGTTTATGATAACTCTGTTCGTAGATCTGTCTGCCTCGAACAAAAAAACCTACCATATCAATAAAGCGTTTCTCTCCATACTCGGCCAACCAGGTCTTTAGTTCACCGGATGATACATCCTGCTTAGGCGTATCAGTCAGATAGCAAAACGTGTTATCGGGATGTTTTAGCTCGTGTATAAATTCAGGATAAGTTTTGACTTTATTCACTGGTGAATAAATCTTCTCCATCAATTCCCGATTCTTATTAAATATCTTCACTATACGATTTATGCAATTTTGATCACCTTCGGGACAAGGAGTCGTAAGATCAGTAGTTTGAATTGAGAAGGTCCTGCGCCAACTCATATAAGGCAACAAGAATGAAACTAAGAGATGAATGCCAACAAGTATAACGATAAAGGATAATATCCACAGCCAGGGAGACCTAATGTCGCTCTTTACATTTAATATCATGATAGTCCTTCCTGAGAATATATTTTCGCTGAACACTTGGGTTGTGATGAAGTGATGATATTATATGAGAAGACAAGAAGGTCAAGCCTGGCATCCTTTGAGTTATCTGTTTTACTTTGCTTTTATCTAACATCTGACTTATATCTTCGTGGTTTCTAGCTGATTGCTTATAGATATTAGGTACATGATCATGGCTGATAGTAGAAAAAATACAGACATCGGTGATGATGTCAAAAGAATGGCATCCTTGGCAAAGCTCAAATTTGATCCATCTGAGCTTGGAACATATGCAGACAAGGCTAAAGCTGTGCTCTCCTATGTCGATCAGTTAAATGAACTCGATACTTCAGGCATCGAACCCACCTCACATGCGGTTGAGATGCAAGCTCATCTGCGTAAGGACGAAGTGATACGCTCTGATATCCAAGAAGAAATTCTGGATGTTGCCCCTGCAAGGGACGGAAAATTCATTCAGGTTCCAAAAATAATAGACCAGTAACCAGTAATCAGTGACCAGTGTTAAAAATGACTCACGAACTTTGCAAAAAAACTCTTGCAGAACTGGCCGAGCTTCTACAGGCACGGAAGATTAGCTCGCGCGAAATCTCGCAGATATATCTTGATGAAATCGACAAAAGGGACAAAGATATAAACTCATATATTTCTGTTTGTCATAAAGAAGCGCTTGCGCAAGCAGATGAAGCAGATAAGCGCCTAGCTAACAATAAAGATATAACTCCTCTCACAGGTATACCTATAGCCCTAAAGGACATCTTCATAACAGAGGGCATCAAGACTACGTGCGGCTCAAAGATCCTTGGCAACTACATCCCTCCATTTGATGGCACAGCAACCTCAAAGCTTAAAGATGCAGGCGCAGTAATCCTTGGCAAGCTCAATATGGACGAGTTTGCAATGGGTTCATCAAACGAGTTCTCTGCTTTTGGCGCTGTGAAAAATCCTTGGAACCCCGAGTATACACCTGGAGGTTCAAGCGGTGGATCTGCAGCTGCTGTAGCAGCCCATCTGGCAACAGCTACTTATGGCACAGATACAGGTGGCTCGATCAGGCAGCCATGCTCGTTTTGCAATATGGTTGGACTCAAGCCCACCTATGGCAGGGTCAGCCGCTATGGCATCATCGCATTTGCCAGCTCGCTTGATCAGCTGGGTCCCATGACCCGCGATGTAAGGGATTGCGCCATAGCCCTTGGCGTGGTTTCCGGCTTTGATCCCAGCGATTCCACATCCATTCCTGCCCCTGTTCCTGACTATGAGAAAGCGCTTACCGGCAAGATAAAGGGGCTGACTATTGGTTTGCCAAAGGAATACTTCATATCCGGCATCGACCCTGATGTGGAGGATAGGGTAAGAAAGGCTAGTCACGTGCTTGAAGAAAACGGGGCGCATGTTGTGGAAATTTCGCTTCCTCACACCAAATACGCTGTGGCTTGCTATTACATCATCGCACCTGCTGAAGCTTCAGCAAACCTCGCTCGCTACGACGGAATCCGTTTTGGGTATCGAGCAAAGGGAATGATGGATCTGGCAGATCTTTTTGAGGCTAGCAGGACCCAGGGCTTTGGACCTGAGGTAACGCTCAGGATCATAGTGGGCACATATGTGCTCTCATCAGGCTATTACGATGCCTATTATCTTAAAGCCCAAAAGGTGCGCACCCTCATCAAAATGGATTTTCTCGAGGCGTTTGAAAAATGCGATGCCATACTTGCACCTGTTGCACCCACTCCGCCTTTTAAGTTGGGCGAGAAGACCGACGATCCGATAAAGATGTATCTCAACGACATATTCACGATACCAATAAACCTGGCAGGGCTCCCTGGTTTATCCGTACCTTGTGGATTCTCAAAATCAGGGCTTCCGATTGGAATGCAGCTCATCGGAAAGCCTCTTGATGAGAGCACTTTGCTTAACATCGCATACACATATGAACAGGCCACCGAGTGGCATAAAAAAGCGCCGGACATGTCATCGCAAGGAGGCTGAAAGCCGACGTGGCGATCCCCAATGACGGAGATTGCTTCGTCGCTAACGCTCCTCGCAATGACATAATTGTTATGACTAAATACGAAACAATCATAGGGCTTGAAGTTCACGCGCAGCTCAAAACTGCGAGCAAGATGTTCTGCTCGTGCGCAACGAGCTTTGGGGATGAACCGAATACTAATATCTGCCCTGTGTGCACAGGACAGCCAGGCACGCTTCCGGTCGTAAACGAAAGCGCGATTACGATGGCCATAAGAGCCGGACTCGCGCTTGGCTGCGACATCCACAAAAAAAGCGTGTTCGCGCGCAAGAATTATTTTTATCCGGACCTTCCTAAAGGTTATCAGATCTCACAATATGAGCTGCCACTGTGTACAGGTGGAAGCCTAAACATACGCACTCAAGAAGAAAGAAAGCTCATATCCCTCACGCGCATCCATCTAGAAGAAGATGCAGGAAAGCTGCTTCATGACTACGGCCATGCTGACATGAGCCATGTGGATTTTAACCGGTGCGGCGTCCCGCTCATAGAGATCGTGTCTGGCCCAGATATGCGATCGCCAAAAGAAGCAGGCGATTATCTGCGCACGCTAAGAAACGTTTTGGTCTATCTGGATATCTGCGAGGGCAACCTCCAAGAGGGCAATTTCCGCTGTGATGCTAATGTCTCTATACGTCCCTTTGGCCAAAAGAAGTTTGGCACTCGCACTGAGATGAAGAACTTAAATTCCTTCAAAGCGGTTGAGCGTGCGCTTGCCTTTGAGACCCTGCGCCAAACCGAAGTCCTTGATTCAGGTGGCATAGTAATACAGGAGACGCGGTTGTGGAATGACGCCCTCCAAAAAACCGAGACCATGCGCACAAAGGAAGAGGCGCACGATTATCGGTATTTTCCTGACCCTGACCTTCTGCCACTCATCGTAAATGAACAATGGATAGATAAGGTAAGATCCAGCCTTCCTGAATTGGCTTGTGCCAAGGCCGACCGGTTTGTCAGGGATTACGGCATCCGAGAGGATGAAGCAGCCATTCTCACAGATGAGAAGGCTTTGGCAGATTATTTTGAATCCGTGATAGCAGCCGGTGCCCGAGCTAAAAAAGCTGCAAACTGGATTTTGGCAGAGCTTTTGCGCGAGCTAAAAGAGGAGGAAGAAGGAATTAAAAAATGCCCTGTAACTCCATCAAATCTTGCCAAGCTCATCGGCCTTATCGAAGATGGAAAAATTAGCGGAAAGATCGCAAAGGAAATATTTGCCGAAATGTACAAGAATGGTAAGACAGCCGAAAACATTGTAAAGGAAAAAGGCCTTGAGCAAATAAGCGATTCATCCGAGATAGAAACTGTGATAGATAAAATCATAGCTGACAGCACCAAACAAGTGCAGCAATATAAAGATGGCAAGGCTAATGTCTTTGGGTACTTTGTTGGCCAGGTCATGAAGGCTACAAAAGGACAGGCGAATCCGAATATAGTGAATGAGTTGCTAAAAAAGAAGCTTAACTAGTGATTAGAAATTATCACTGCTGTCGCGTTAGAGGTGTTAACTGGTTGAAATATAAGAATTCATTTTTCTCATGTCTAGGTGTCATTGCGAGGAGCGTTTAGCGACGAAGCAATCTCCCGCAAACACAGGTTATAAGGGGATTGCTTCGCTTT
>JBDRBN010000113.1:0-6594 GCA_043822785.1 Pseudomonadota bacterium | reverse complement strand
TCGCTTTGCTCGCAATGACATCCATAAAAAACAAGCAGTTCTAACGCGACAGCAGTGGGAGTTTGGGATTTGAAGTTACTGATTCCCCTTGTCATCCAGCCCACATTGTAATATAGGCTTTTAAATTTCGGAGGGTTAACTACTCATAGAGGAGGTAAAGTATGAAGAGGTTTATAGTATTTGTAGTAGCTATTGCATTTGTGGCAACTGTATTTGCAGGCGCAGTTGCAAAGAGAGCCGTGGCCTCAACGGATCAGGTCAAATTGGGCTATGTGGACATGAACCGTGCTCTTAACGAGGTTAACGAGGGTAAGGCTGCTAAGGCTAAGCTTGAGGCAGATGGCCAGGCCAAGAAGAAAAAGCTAGAGATAATGCAAAACGAACTTAAGACTATGAAAGAAGATCTGGATAAGCAGCGTCTTATACTCTCTAAGGAAGCCTTGGCAAAGAAGGAAGCCGATTTTCAGCAGAAGTTCTTTGAGCTACAGAAGACTACCATGGAATTCGAGCAGAGCTTTGCCGAGAAAGAAGCGAATTTCATAAGGCCTATAAGCGAAAAACTTCAGGGCGTAATTCAGAAGATAGGTCAGGCCGAGGGCTATTCATTGATAGTTCCCAGAGCTATGGCGCTCTATTCGCTTCCTGGAACCGACCTCACCGATAAGGTGATCGCCGCTTACAACACGACAAAATGAGGATGAACATGCGTAAATTCTTTGCCCGCGCCTTATTCGTCGCTGGGGTGTCCTCGCTTATCCTTTCTGCACCTGCGCTTTCTATTGCGTCTGGAAAAGGCGTGGCATATGTCGGTGATTCCAAAATTGGCTATGTGGATTTCAACAGAGCGCTCAATGAAGTGTACGATGGAGAGAATGCCAAAAAGCGCCTTAGGAATGAATTCAAGGAGAAACAGCAGAAGCTAGATCGCCTGCAAGATGAGCTCACATCCATGAAGGAGGCGATAGACCGTGATAGACTTCTGCTCTCCTCTGATGTGATTAAGTCAAAAGAAAAGGCATATAGGCAAAAACTCACAGACGTGCAGCGCCGCTTTGCTGAATTTCAGCTGGAGATGTCTGAAAGGGAAGCTCACCTCACTGAAGAGATCCTGGATCGTTTAAAAAAGATAGTCAAATTCATTGGCGATGACGAAGGCTATGCACTCATACTCGAGAAGTCACAAGAGATAATTCTCTATGCGCCAGGAGCTTACGATTTAACCGATCGCGTGATTAAGCAATACAACAGCGGTGGGTCGAAGAAGAGGAGATAGATATGGCGCTTGATGCGCGTCTTCTGGAATTCCTCGCTTGTCCGCAGTGCAAAGGTGGTTTGACTGCTATTGATGAAGGCAAGGGCCTCCTCTGTGAACGCTGCAAGCTCAAGTATCAGGTTAAGAACGGCATTCCTGTCATGATTTCGGCAGATGCTATTGATCTTAGAACTGGAACTGCCACGGCTGGCGCTTCTGTCAGGTTGCCTCGCGTAACCTTCCGTGTGAGCGAAGGACCTGAAACAGGTATGACTTTTCATTTGGAGCAAAGCGCTTGTCGCGCTATCGGCCGCGCTACGGTCGATCCCAACAGAACTGCGGTCTTCAACGTGGATCTCGCTCTGGCTTTGGACGAGAGCACCAAGAGCCTCGTGCTTCAGTACATAAGTCAGCAATTTCAGCAAAAATCAGGATCAGGCGAAATGCTCCAAGCTGGCGAACGGCTTGGAGCATTTCGAAGAATGCCCGATGTGGTGATGACCGATCCAAGCCTGTCCAGGCTTCACGCGATGGTGTTCTCTGATGGCGAGAATGTGGCGATATTGGATCTTGTAAGCAAGAATGGAACATTCGTTAATGGTCAGGAAATAGAATCGCATATGCTTACAAAAGGAGATATTGTAGAATTGGGAGATACTACGATTGTTTTTGAGAAATGATCTGTTGCTAACAATATCTTCGTAAATCGTAAGTCGTAAATCGTAAATCGTTGGTTTCAGTTTTTCGATTTACGATTCACGATTTACGAATCACGAATGAGGAGTTTATCTATGGAATCAATGACAGGATATGGGACGGCTGAAGGAAAAGTTGGCAAAGGTCGTCTGTTCGTTGAGATCAAGAGCATCAACCACCGTTTCAACGAGATCAACGTAAAGATTCCGCCCCGCATGGGCGTGCTAGAGGCGCATATCAGAAAATGCCTGACTTCAAAATTTTCTAGAGGCAAATTAGATGTTTTTTTCAAGGAGAAAGAGCCGCTCTTTGGTGGAGTAGGCATCACGTTAGATATTGAGCTTGCAAACCAATACAAGCGCCTTCTTGCAAATGCGCGAAAAGAGTTGGGCATCGAAGTTCGTAGCGATTTCCTCCAGATCGTAGGGCTTGATCGTATTTTAAGGGTAGAGGAGAAAGAGGGCTCTTATGAGCGTTTGTGGTCGCAGATCGTAAAACTCCTGGACAAGGCATCGCGCGAAGTCGTTTCGATGCGCATTAGGGAAGGTGCCCATATAAAGCGCGATCAGAAGAGCAGACTAATGAGGATTCAGAAACTGGTGAAAGGAATTTGCAAGCAGTCGGACTTGGCTATTGGCAGGCATTTTGACAGACTTCGCGCAAAGGTAAAAGGCGCGGCTGGTCAGCAGGTTGACGAGCAAAGACTGCAAGCTGAAGTGGCATACTTGGGAGGTCGCCAGGATATTGCAGAGGAGCTGCTTCGCCTTGAAAGCCACGTAAAGCAATATTTAGATCTTCTGCGAGAAAAAGATCCCGTAGGTCGCAAACTCGACTTTTTGCTACAAGAGATGGGTCGAGAGGTAAATACAATTGGAGCAAAGGCAGCAGACGCAAAGATCTCGCAGATGGTAGTGGACTGTAAATCAGAGCTTGAAAGGTTACGAGAGCAGATTCAGAATGTACAGTGACCAGTAACTAGTGACCAGTGACCAGAATGAAAAAAGGACATCTGTTTGTCATATCTGCGCCATCAGGAACTGGCAAATCCACAGTGCTTTCGTGCGTGAGAAAGCAACTTATAGACTTTGATTTTTCTGTATCCTACACTACAAGAAAATCGCGTGACGATGAACGAGATGGTAAACACTATCATTTTGTCGATTGCGATGAGTTTAAAGATCTAATCAAAAAGGGTGGGTTCGTCGAGTGGGCACAAGTACATGGCAATCTCTATGGCACGCCAAGGGGTCCTATTGAAGACGCAATCTCATCTGGCAGGAACATGCTCTTGGATATAGATGTGCAAGGCGGCATGGCCATCAAGCGTGCATTCCCTGATGCCGTGACGATCTTTCTTCTTCCTCCAAGTATCCAGGAGTTAGGCGCACGCCTTTCTGGCAGGGGCACAGACAGCCCAGAGCAGATAAAGCTCAGGCTAGAGAATGCGCGCAGGGAAATAAAATTTAAAGACAAGTATGATCACTGTATAGTGAATGATGACATAGAACGAGCTAGCACAGAGCTAGCTGACTTAATTAAAGAAATCTTAAGTCGTAAGTCGTAAGTCGTAAGTCGTATTTCGAATACGTTGCTGGCTTTGCTTGCCTTGCTGGCGTTGCTGGCAAATTTTAAATTATGATCCGTCTCCACGACATCCTGGATATGGTTTCGGCCTACAATCCTGAGGCCGATTTGGACCTGATAAAAAAAGCATACGTCTTTTCTGCGAAGGTTCATCAGGGCCAGACAAGGCGTTCAGGAGAACCTTACCTCGTTCACCCCATGGAGGTTGCAGGCATCCTCGCAAAGATGAAGCTCGACGTGCCTTCCATCGTCACCTCGCTTTTACATGACACTGTTGAGGATACCGTGGCCACGCTAGAGGAGATTGAAAACCTCTTTGGCGAAGAGGTGAAAAATCTCGTAGATGGCGTCACCAAGCTATCAAAGATCCACTTCACGACTACCGAGGAGAGACAGGCTGAAAACTTTCGAAAGATGCTCATGGCCATGGCCAAGGACATAAGGGTGATCCTTGTAAAACTGGCCGATCGCATTCACAACATGCGCACGTTGGGACACATGCCCGAGATGCGTCGGGTTGTCATTGCGCAGGAGACGCTAGATATCTACGCTCCTATAGCAAATAGACTTGGAATACAGGAAATGAAGACCGAGTTTGAAGATCTGGCTCTCAAGCATCTAAAGCCAGATATCTATGAGATGATCAATGAGCAAGTGCGCAGCCGAAAGCAGCAGCGCGAAAAGTATATCACAGAGATAAGACAAGTGGTTTTAGGCAAGATGCGCGAGCATGGCATCGACTGTGAAATTTACGGAAGGCTTAAGCACTATTACAGTATTTGGCGCAAGATGGAGGACCAGCACATCCCGTTTGATCAGGTGCACGATATAGTCGCGTTCCGACTCATAGTTGATTCGTTGCAGCAGTGCTATGAAGCATTAGGCATCATACATGCGTTGTGGCGGCCAGTGCCTGGCAGGTTTAAGGACTACGTCGCCATGCCCAAGGCAAATGGTTATCAGTCGCTACACACGACAGTGATAGGATTTGGCGGCGAGAGGGTGGAATTCCAGATTCGAGAGAAGAGCATGCACGAGTTGGCTGAGCACGGCATCGCTGCTCACTGGAAATACAAAGAGGGCCGCCTAATTGAGGATAAGGATGAACTCAAGTTCAAATGGATCAGAAAGCTTCTAGAATGGCAGAGCGAGCTCTCTGATCCCACTGAGTTTTTGGACACTGTAAAACTCGACCTGTTTGCTGATGAAGTATACGTGTTTACTCCAAAAGGTGAGCTGCTCGAGTTTCCACGCGGCTCAACTCCGCTCGACTTTGCTTATTCCATCCACACCGATGTGGGGCATTCATGCATTGGGGCAAAGGTAAACGGAAAGATCGTTCCGCTCAGGTATCACCTTCATAGCGGAGATACTGTCGAGATCCTGCGCGGTAAGCAAAAGCACCCCCATAAGGACTGGCTATCGATCGTCAAGACATCGCGCTCCAAGGCTAAGATCAGGCAATTTTTACGACAAGAAGAGCAGGGCAGAAGCTTCGTAATAGGAAGGGAGCTTCTGGAAAAGGAGTGTCGCAAATACAGCCTTTCAATAAATCAGGTGCTAAAGAGCAAGGAACTCTTAGAGTATGCGCGCAACGCATCCTATGAGACGATGGATTCGTTGTTATCAGCAGTTGGTTATGGAAAAATTTCTACTCACCAGATTATAGCCCTCTTCGTACCCCACGAAAAGCTCCATCCAGAGGATAAGGCAAAGGAAGAGACGTCGGTAATCGGCAGAATAGTGCAGAGGCTTAAGCGTTCAAAGGGCATGGTTAAGGTGGGCGGCATGAGCGATATGATGGTTCATTTTGCAAAGTGCTGTAACCCGGTTCCAGGTGACCCGATCGTTGGATTTGTTACTCGTGGCAGGGGCGTGACAGTTCATGTGAGTGATTGCGATAAGGTGATGGGCCAAGATAAAGAGCGGTTCATCAAGGTAGAGTGGGATATGTCTAAGGCAGCCTCACGCGTTGCGCGTATAAGGGTTATTTGTGCAGATCGCCCTGGCATGCTTGCAAGGATGACAGAGGCTATATCTGACGAAGGAGCAAATATCGCGGGCGCAGCCATAAAGATAAATGAAGATAAGACTGCGACAAATAGCTTTGACGTAGAGATTAAAGACATAGCTCAGCTCAGGGCTGTCATGAAGGCATTAGAGCGCGTCAAAGGCATTATATCGGTGGAGAGGGTACGTGAGTAAAAACAGTAGCCAGTTACCAGTAATCAGTGACCAGTAAAAGCTGTACTAGTTACTGATTACTGATCACTGGTAACTAATTATGCTTTTTGGATCTTTCCTGACCTTATGCAACGGGCACATACCTTGGCACGATAGGTTGATCCGTTGCGCGCGATCTTTATATTTTGCAGGTTTGGAAGAGATACCTTGGGGCTCTTATTGTTTGCATGCGAAACATTGCGGCCCACTAGGCGACCTTTTCCACATATTTCACAGGTGCTTGGCATGTCTTTCCTCCGTAATTTTCTGAAAAAGCCGCCGATCGCTAGCATGCATAGGGAGCGTATGCAAGAGAAAACTAGAAAAAACAAAGAACTAGGCGATGTTGGCGAACACATCGCATGCCTTTATTTAGAAGGCCTGGGTTTTAGAATTCTTGATCAGAATGTAAGGTATAAAATGGGCGAGATTGATATAGTCGCCCAGAAGGGCAATGACCTACATTTTATCGAGGTGAAAACACGAAGCAACTCTTCATTTGCTATGCCCTTAGACTCAATCACTAAGGCCAAGAAAACAAGGATGAAAAGGGCAGCACAGATATATATTTGTTCTAGAAAAGACTTTAAGGATAATAATTTACCGCCTTGTTTTATAGATGTTATTAGCATAGATTGTTCTTTTGGAAAGCCAGAGATTGAGTTAATTGTGGATGCAATTAAATAAAAATTTCGAAATCCCACTGTTGTTGCGTTAGAGGTGTTAACTGGTTGAAATATAAGAATTCATTTTTCTCATGTCTAGGTTTCATTGCTAGGAGCGTTTAGCGACGAAGAAATCTCCCGCAAACACAGGTTATAAGGGGATTGCTTCGCTTT
>JBDRBN010000112.1:0-18445 GCA_043822785.1 Pseudomonadota bacterium | reverse complement strand
GCTCAGCAAAAAATTGAAGAAGGGAAATAGTTTTGGAATATTGAAGAGATGCATACTTCGCAGTAAACGTATTGCTCCGTCACACTGCACAGATTCGCTGCACCCTGCACAAAAACGCATCACATAATTGCTCCGTCATGGCTTAGAGGTGGCGGTCGAACATCACTGGGACCTGGATGCCGCCGCCGCTGACGTTGACTTTGAAGCTGCGATTTGTGGCCCGGGTGATAAACCCACCTACGGAGAAATGATCAAAGCTGTTCCCGTTCCAATCGTAGTGCACATAAACCCCAAGATCTGCAATCACCTTTCTGCGGCGCGATAGGAAACCATCCACATCCATGGTGCCCAGCTTAACCCTGTCGTGGGTAACCCAATGTTTATGGTCTTTTTTGCGTATTCTCTTCATGATCTTTAGGATCTCTTTGCCCACATACACCATCTCACCGCCCATCCCATCAGCATGTTTCAAAACATAGCTAGTGCATAAACGCCTAAGCTCATCTTCATTGTCTGAAAGGAGTTTTGCGTGAAGAATGGATGGTGCAAGACTTTCAGCGCGTGAAGATCCCAGCATGAGCCTTCTGAGCGAGAGATCATTAAGCAGGATCAAGATCGTCTTTGGCGCGATCAAGCCAGTTACGAAAGGGCTATACTGTGGGGTTTTAGATCGAACGAGATTGCGAAAAAAGCTCGGGGCTTCCTTATAATCGTTGAGATTAAAGCTGTATGAAAGCTCAAAGGCGCTGGGCAGTTTTTTATCACGACCGATGCAAAGCCTCCCATCAGGAAAACTGATGCGATGCCGCGAAAGAAGCGGGCAATCATCTAGCATATCAACTTTAAAGGCGCTCGGCTGGACCAAGCGTAGATCAAGCCCTGCCCTCTTTGCCTTCATGATGAGTACTTCTTCTTCCCAATTATAGCTGTCGTACTGAAAGCGCACCATACGGCGCCCAAGCCTGCGCATGTTTCTAACTTCGCTCGCAGCCGTATCCAGGCATTTAAGCCGCTTCTTAAGAGCCGGAAAAATACGAGAGAGCGTCTCTTGAATGTATGATGAGCGGCCTGTGCCGTCGAAGCCGATCTCGTTCACCTCTAAAAGCTTTGGAGGATTTGCGGGCACAGGCGCACCCACTATAGCCATATCAAAGCGAAGGCTCCCTGTGATGCGCTTTTGGCGGTGCTTTAACACACCCAGCTCATCTATGAGATAATCTGTTACGGGTGAAGGCAAGAGGATTGCCTTAAGCTCCCTTTCAGGAAGCGATAGGAGCTTCATGACAAACTCGGTAATATCCCTGCTTACCCTTTTGATTGTGGAAAGATAGGACAGCGGAAGAATGTTGGGAAGCGCTGAGCAGTCGTCATCGTTTATGCCGATAAGTCCTGAGTCGACGAATTCATTCCACAGATCTGTCTTAAGATCTGCAACATCGCGCTTGCGAAACATCCGCGCGATATCGCCCTGCATCCTGTGATGATAATGGCCACTGAACATCTATATTTTAACGTTTCTCGCGTGTCTCGCTTTTCTCGCCGGTCTCGCTGATTTTAGAAGCCTTCCTCTATCTTGAGTTTTCTTATAATCTCTTCGATTTCGGCTTCATCGTTTGGCTCACCAAGGACAGATGATGCATCCTCGCCAAAATCCAACTCTCCCCCTACGATTTCATCAAAGTCGTCGCGCTTAAGATCTTTTCTGATGACGTCCATGTAGTCGTCGGGATTTTCCCTTAAAACTCGCTCGATATAGCGGTTGAGCCTGCGAGTAGCAGCTTCTCTTTGGGCATCTTTAATTGCCTTCCAATGCCTAAGATAATGCAGCCGACAGAAGCCCGCTGTTGTTGACGCGTCGTTGCAGCCATCCTCTTTGCAGATCTTTATCTTTGTCACTTGTCCTCATCCTTTTGCGTAGCTTCTTCTAGCGCTTCTTTAAAGAGTTCGCGGCGAACAAGCGATGCAGCACGTTCTTCTTCGATCTCTTTGCGAAGATCCGGGCTCATCGCCTCTAGAACCCGCTTCTTCATATATCGCCTGTCGCGCACATAAGTATATATCAATATACCTAACGCAACCAAAGCTGCTATACCAGCTATAATGTACCAGGTCATATATCTCTATTCCAATGCATCTATGAGCCGCGATCTAATTTGATCGAGACGTTCTCGAGAGTCAATCTTTTTACCATCAGCATCCCTAATATAAAAGACGTCGATGATACGGTCAATATGAGTCGTGATCCTTGCCAGATCTATAGTACAGCCCAATTCATGAAAAGTCGATGCAATGGTATACAGAAGCCCTCTGCGGTCGTACGCCCTAACCTCAACCACTGTGTGAAAAGCGGATACGTCGTTTTCGATAGTCACCAGAGCCGGCCTATTTTGCCCTCTCATCGATAAGAGGCTCTTCTTGAAGCGAGCGCCCACGATGTGCGTTATATTTCGGTTATCAGGCAAAACGCGCGTGAGATCCTTTCTGATGCGAGTCCAGACATCTGGATCCTTGATGGGGCTATAGGTTGAATCGGTTACCCAGATCACATCTATCGCAGTACCATCGCTTGAAGTAAAAAGCTCAGCATCCACAATGTTGACGCTGTTTGCTGAAAGCACGCCAGCGATCTTGGCAAACAGCCCCGGGCAGTCCTTTGTCACAACCGAAAATTCAGTAGAACCTCGATCTGGCAAATCTCGAATAAAAGTAGCCATAGGCTCTTTATCAACATTGCGCGCAAAAAGTATATGTGCAGCTATGGCCTCGGCTGGAACCGAATGCAGGTAACGTGAGGGTAGTTTTAAAAGAAATCCCTTAATCTCAGATTCGCCTATATCCCTTCCAACGCGCTTTTTCACAGCAGAAATCAGTCTATCTGCTTCGCGCTTTCGTTTGGCTGGGGTCATACCCCCTGCGCTCATGTGCGCATATGTCCTCTTGTAGAATTCGGCCAAAAGCCCGCCCTTCCACTCGCTCCATACGTTAGGACCTATGGCTCTTAAATCGGCAAACGTGAGCAGATAAAGCATGGTGAGTATCTCAGGCGATCTCAGCGACTGTGCAAATCGCTCGACAAGGTCTGGATCCTTTACATCCCTGCGAAAAGCGATTGTGGACATAAGCAGATGTGAGCGAATCAAAAACGCAATATCACTTATGTCGCAATTATCGTAACCCATGCGCCCTGCTATGTCTGAAGCGATCTGTGCACCCCTTTCCGAATGATCCCCTCCTTGCCCCTTGCCTATGTCGTGAAAAAGCGTAGCCAGCGACAACACGTGCGGTCTTCGAATACATGAGAGAACATGGGTTGGAAGCATAGCGAGTTCACCTACAGCCTTTATGGAATGTACGCCTGCTGTGTAGAAGTGAAAGCCATCGTGCTGGACTTTATGAAATATCGATGCCATTTCAGGAAACCATCGGATCAGCGCACCGCACTCGTGCATATCCATGAGCGTGCGATCCAGATTTTCTATTCCGGAAAAAACATCCCGCAGACTTCTGGCTGCTTCAAACGCAGCTAGTTCCTGGCGGGCATCAGCTTGTGCTTTTGCACAGAGCTTGCCCTTGGTAATCGGGTCAAGGGGTACACCAGTCCTCCTTGCGGTGGCAAAGAGGTTAAGCTCGCTTAAAGCATCTGCTTTTTGATCTTTTCTCCTAAACGAGAGAGTTCCAAACTCGGTTTTGATAAGTCCGCCGGGCAAGGGCCTACGCCAAAAAATTGCGCGGGCGCGCGAGGGAGGCATGATCTCGCGCTTTATTCTCTCCATTCCACGTTCGCACAAAAGATGCATGCTCTCGGCATGCTTATAGTAATCTGACATAAAGACTTCAGCTGCGCTTGAATCGTTCATCGCTTGGTAACCTAGCCTTTTTGCTACATCGCCCTGTATTGATTCGCTTAGCCTGTCGTTTGTCGTGCCATCTGAGAGATGAAGCGAATGCCTGCTTGCCCAAATAAAACGATGCGCATCTTCGATAGCGCGAGACGCGCCTTTTTCAGGCACATACTTTTTCATGAGTTCTGATGCATCCAATTTTTGACATGCTGCCTTTGCTATCCAGCGAAGCGTGTGCAACTCCCTTAGTCCTCCCTCGCCCTCCTTCAGATTGGGCTGCAGCAAGTATATTGATCCACCATAGCGCGTAAGCCGCCTGTGGTGTTCTTTAAGCTTTCTGTGCACAAAATTCTTCTGTGAACTACTGTCGGCAAAATGCTTTGTTAGCAGGTGGAAGAGATCTTCTAAAAGTGCAGCATCACCTGATACAAGCCTTGCATCCATCATTGCAGTGAGAGCGCGCTCGTCGTGATTCATTATGGATTGACAATCAGCAAGCGTACGCGTTGCGCCACCCACTTGCATACCATTATCCCAGAAAGGGTATAGAATGCCGTCGGTGATTGCTCGGGCATGTTCCTCGTCTTGTGTATCGATGAGAAAGAGCAGATCGATGTCTGTTAAAAGGCCCATCTCGCGCCGGCCATAGCCTCCTAGGGCGAGCACAGCGCTTCGATCATTAGTAGGCTTGTCAGCATATGTTCCTGCGCGGTTGTAGAGCGCGCGCACAACGCCATCTATCATCTCAGAATATGTGCAGCACATATTCAGGGCATCGCATCCGGCTGCTAAAGATTCATCAAACCATTTTCTTCGATCAAATAGAAAGCTGCGAACTGCGGACGTTGGATCCTTTTCGCACAGGGTAAGATCGATTTCTGGCAGGATCACTAAAGATGGATTCAAAGTGATACGAGCTCCTTCTCACGCAACTTCAAATATTTCTTTACGCCATCAGTGATGGCAGTAGCCACATTTTTCTGATATTTTTTATCTTTTAAAAGCTGCTCTTCCTTTGGGTTAGAAATGAATGCAGCCTCAACGAGTATGGCAGGACACTTGGCTCCAACCAAGACATAAAACATGGCTGAGCGCACCCCTCTGTTTTTGACTTTACCGAGAGAGCTTTTGATTCTCTTCGTAAGCCCCGCTTGCACTTCAGTAGCAAGATCGAGCGATTGCGCAGCATCATAGTTTTGAAGCATTGTCGATATGATATGCTCTACTTCAGAAAGCTTTTTGCCAGAAGAACTATTTTCTCTAGCTGCCAGCTTGGCTGCTGCTTCATCGGTTGCATTGTTGAGATAGTATGTCTCAATGCCAGAAGCAGACTTGTCTGTAGAGGCGTTGGCGTGAATAGAGATAAATAGATCTGCCTTTTTGCCCACTGCAAATGTATTTCTTTGTTCAAGCGTTAGCGTTCGATCATCGTTTCTGGTAAGCCATACATTGGCACTTAATTCACCTCTAAGCCTTTTGGCCAAAGGCTTTGCCATAGCTAACGTTATATCTTTTTCAAGCGTACCAGAAGGGCCCACTGCTCCTTCATCCTCCCCGCCGTGGCCAGGATCGATGACTATACGAAATGAGGATAAGCTTGAGGATGGACTAGGAGATGCTTTTGTTTCATTTCCAAAACGTATGGCAAGACCAGTCTCTCTTTTTGTGACTTCGTAGCGAGTCTGAGGGGTGAGCGTGAAGGTAATTCGAATTCCGCTGCTCAAGAGAAGGTTTTTGATCTTGTAAGATGCTATATAAGCAGACGCAAACGTAGCCTCGCGTGTGAGATCGCCGGCTGCCTTGGCATGCAACAGGACTATGTCGAGCTCAGGCGGAGAGCGAGTTCTGCGGCCTAATTCAGTGTACTCCACCGAGTATTCCACATCCCTGTCTAAGTTAAGCTCGACCGTTGCACCTTTATCTGATTGCCCAATTGAAACGCCTGTAAGAGTTGCTCTATTAAAAGCATCTGCCATACCAGAAAAGCGCTTCGTGGCAGGCAGGTCGCCTTCTTTAATAACAGATGTTTCTTCAACTTCAGTCTCCTCTATAGGAGCCTGTACAACTGCGGGCTTCTCCTCTGCTGGCTCGTCACCCAATGCAGCAAGTCTTGCCTTTGCGTGCACAGCCATATCGCCGTCAGGATACTTTTCTAAAATATAGCTAAATGACCTGCGCGCCCTATCCTTTTGATTTAGCAAATCCTGACGCATGCAACCGATGCGGTAGAGAGCATCATCAGCAAGAGAACTTTTTGGAAACTGCCTTATGAGCTCATTAAAATTCTTTATCGCACCTTCAAGATCTGTCTGCGCGTGAGTTATTGCATAATGCTCTTGCTGCAGACGACCTGTAGAAAAGAGGGCTGAGCTTGTTTTAAACTTTTCAAAAAAGCTTATGCATTTTTGCCATTCTTGATTAGTGGCATTTTTGCCCTGCTTTAGAAGGTTTTGATAGCAGGCTTTGCCTCTTTCGTATTCGCCAGCCTGCGTGTTTTGAGAAAATGCCGTGGCCGAGAACAATAAGGCGATTGTCGTAACTATTGTTATAAGTGTATTTTTCATAGGACTTAAGATAATATCATTTTGTTTTATGTGCTTCAAATAGAATGTCATTGCGAGGCGAAGCCGAAGCAATCTCCAGAGTTATGGAGATCGCCACGCCCAGCACCATCTGGTGCTGGGCTCGCGATGACAACCCTCACTCTTTAACCTTATTACTCAATTCATGCAGTATATTCAATGCCTCGATTGGAGTTATGGCAGTTGCATCGATCTCTTTGAGTCTTTTTTCGATCTCGCTTTTCTTTGAGCTTCCAAAGAGTTGATACTGCGCCAGTTTTGCGCCTTCTCCATGTTCTGATTGCACAGTGCCGATTCTGGGCTGCCCTACCTCGTTTAGCTCGCCGTCCTCCAGATTTGCCAGCACCTCGGTCGCGCGCTCGATGACTTTGCTTGGTAGGCCGGCAAGGCGCGCCACCTGTATTCCATAGCTGTGCGATGTTGCTCCAGCAACGAGCCTTCGCAAAAAGATCACCTGATCATTCCACTCCCTCACTGCAATGTGATGATTGGAAATCTTTGGCTTTGTGAGCGCAAGCTCGGTGAGCTCGTGATAGTGAGTTGCAAACATAGTGCGCGCACCCACCCTATCGTGCAAATCTTCTGCAACAGCCCATGCTATAGCAAGGCCGTCAAATGTGGATGTGCCCCTACCAATCTCATCTATGATGACAAGGCTCTTAGGCCCTGCATCGCGCAGGATTACGCTAGCTTCAGCCATCTCCACCATGAACGTGGATTGACCCTGGGCAAGAGCATCTGATGCACCTACCCTTGTGAATATGCGATCCACCACTCCTATGCGCGCGCTTGACGCTGGCACAAAAGACCCCATCTGGGCCATAAGCACGATGAGCGCTGTTTGCCGCATTACCGTGGATTTGCCGGCCATGTTAGGGCCGGTTATCATCATAAATTTGCAATGTTCGCCGCCTAGCATCACATCATTTGGAACAAAGCGCTCTGCTGGGTTTGCCCTCTCTACAATCGGATGGCGCCCTTCCTTTATATCGATCACATCTCCATCATCCACCCGGGGCTTTGTATAATCATACTCAGCTGCTATGCGTGCGAGCGACGTGAGGGCATCGATTGAAGCTATGGCGCTGGCTGTACGCTTAAGCTTGGTGGTCTGGGCTTTTACCTGATCCCTGAGCTGGGTGAATATCTCGTATTCCAAAGCCCGGCTCTTCTCGCCTGCGCCAAGCACCCTCTCTTCATGCTCTTTGAGCTCTGGCGTGATATAGCGCTCTGCATTGGTTAGGGTTTGTTTGCGGATATAATGCAGAGGGACCTTATCGCGATGGGTGTTGGTGACCTCAAGGTAGTAGCCAAAGACCTTATTATACCGCACTTTGAGCGAAGAGATGCCTGTGTCTTTGCGCTCTTTGGCCTCGATGCCGGCGATGATCTCCTTCCCATGTGTGATAGCATCGCGCATCTCGTCCAGATCGGAATTTACGCCAGGCCTTATGATGCCGCCTTCCCTGATTGAGAGCGGAGGATCATCTGCGATCGTTGTGGATATGGCATCAACCAGGTCTGTGCATGGATCGATCTGAGATAAAAGGTCGTGCAAAAGCCCTTTGCCGGTTGCCAAAAGTTGCTTTAGTTCGTTTGACGCTTTAAGCGATTCTCTAAGCCCTATGAGATCACGTGCGTTTGCGCATGCAGTGGCTGCGCGCGCTGTTATCCTTTCGATGTCATAGATTCTTCCTAAGATATCAGGAAGAGAACTTAGGAGTGTGGAATCCTCTAAAATCGCCTCCACTGCATCCAGGCGTTTACTTATCTCGCAAGGATTTGTGAGTGGGTACAAAAGCCAACGCCTAACGGTTCTAGCGCCTGCTGCAGTTTTGGTTCGATCCAGGGCATCTAGCAATGAGCCTGCTCGTTCACCATCGCGCATAGTGCGGATAAGCTCTAAATTGCGCTTGGTGGCCTCATCAAAGCGCATCACATTGGCAGGTTTGCCTATTTTTATTTCAGTGATCTGGGCTGGCATGTGCTTTTGGGTTTTTTGTAGGTATGAGAGCACGCCGGATGCTGCCCTGGCAGCTACAGGAAGTTCTCTGATAAGTGCGTTACCGCCTTCAATTGTATTTAAGATCTGTGTATCAAAGGCTTGTGCAGACATGGAGGTAAACAAGACTTTCGGCAAAAACCTTGATAAATCCTCTATGGATGGGTTTGCATTCCAATTATCCTTTATTATCAATTCTTTAGGCTCTGTTCTGCAAAGATCCTCAATTGCTCCGTCATATGTGGCAAATTCCTTGGCTTGAAAAAAGCCAGTGGACACATCGGCAATAGCAAGGCCCAGCATTTCATTTTCATAAAAGATGCATGCCAGGAAATTATGGGTGTTAGCATCAAGACCTAGGCCATCTACCACTACACCTGGCGTAAGAACCCTTGTTACCTCGCGTTTTACCACTCCTTTGGCTTGTTTTGGATCCTCGATTTGATCGCAAATCGCTACTTTTTTACCTGATTCCAACAACTTAGCTATATATGGCTCTACAGAATGAAACGGAACACCGCACAAAGGTATAGGATTTGGAGCGTTTTTATTGCGAGATGTTAAAGTTATATCTAATATATTGGCAGCTAACACTGCATCATCATAGAACATTTCATAGAAATCGCCCAGCCGGTACATGAGGATAGTATCAGGATACATAGCCTTTATGCGCTGATACTGGCGCAACATGGGCGTGGCTGTATCATTATATAGGCTATCTTCGGGCATAGTCGCGCGGCTAACACAGATAACAGGAGCAATCAAGCACGTACTGAATGTCATTGCGAGCCCCCAGCGTTTTGGGGGCGAAGCAATCCCCGTAATGTCCTGATTTTTAGGAGATCGCCACGCTTCTGCTATAAATTATAGCAGAAGCTCCCGCCACTAAAGCGTCGTCGGGCAAGCGCGATGACATGCGGTTTTTCCATTTTTTTCTGTCAGGACGCAACTTTGGCCCTTCTAAGTACCGATAATATGTACGAAGGGAAAATTTAAGGAGAAAGCCATGTTGGCACTTTTAGGAATCTTAGGATGCATCATAACTGCAGTTGTAGTTGCTGGAGTGGCCGCAGTAGGCACTGCAGTATCTATCGGCCTGCAGGTAGATGCGGCAAATAAGGCTGAAGATGCAGCTGAAGAACAAAAGGCAATGCAGGAAGCAGCTCAGACAAAGGCTGAAAATCGCGCCAAGGCCACAAAGGCAACTCAGGATAGGCAATCGGCTGCAAGCTTGGCTCGTCAAAAAATGAGCGTGGGATCTTTGATTACATATGAAAGACTTTCAGCAGAGCGGGCAAAGAGAAAAACAGCCAAAACGAATGCTGAAAACCAAAAGAAATATTTTAATGGATCGCCTAAAGTATAGGCAAGAGATAAAGGAGATATAAAATGATTAGCGCAGGCACTGATGGAGCATATGGACCACAAGGACAGGGGTATCCTCCGCCATACGGACAGCAAGGATATGGCTATCCTCAACAGCCGCAGGGACCAGCTGTAGGTGCCTATACCCCGCTTGCGAATCCTGCTGGTAACCCTTTTGGTGGCATGCCTGCTATAAACGCAAGCGTGGAGTTGGACCCAACGGTAGGCGCGGAACTCATCAAGAAGCAGCAGATGTGGGGCGCTATTGGCATGATTGGCAGCCAGGTAAACCAAACACTCGCCACCGGTCTCAACTATGCTCTTGCAAGCAAATCGCTAGAAATTCAGGGGACTATTGCAGAGAAATACTACACGACTCAGGACAACATAGCTCAATATCAAAAGGAAGTGGCGCTTACACAGTTGGCTGTTCAGGAAGAAGGCATGTTCGTACAGAAGGATATGCTCAGCAATCAGATACTTCATGAGCAGAAGATGGCACGCCTTGAGGGAGCAACACAGGCAAGGCTTGCTCAGATTGCAGAGAACGGAAAGACTCAGAGAGCAGAGATCCTGTCCATGACCGATGCGTTTAGCCGCAGTGGTTGGGATATGGGAGCACCGCTTTCTGCATAAAATAAATAAAAAAGGAGTATACGATGATAGCAGCAGGAGAAGCAGTACAACCAGCAGCAACGCCGGCAGCTAACAGTGAAGCTATAGGTGACATAAGCACCGGGATGGGCTGGATGGGTGCAGCTAGCGCAGTCCAAGCTGTTGGTCAAATGGCCGGTTCCATCATCAGTTATTATTCCCAGCAAAATCTGATGGAAATACAAAAGGAAGCTACAATTGCCCGCTATGATCATCAGGATAGAATGGCCGTGATCAACAAGGACATGCAAATAAAGAGCATCACTTCCAAGCAGGATAAGATGCATGTAGCGAGCGAGGGTCAGAAGCAGTTGAATGCAGCAGTGCAGGAGAGAAAGAAGGCAGAAGATGGGCTAAAGATCGCTGAAGCTAGAGGAAAAGAGATGAAGCTCACAGAGAAGACCGGCAAGACAAACGATAAAGCGCTCGATAAACTTTTTAACACTTACTCTTACGGCAATCCCTACGCATAAAAAAACTTATTTAGCTATAAATACCAAGAGGGCCTAATACAGGCCCCTTTTTTTTTTATGCCTGCAGCTTGTTGCGGAGCTTCATTAGTTGAGGGTTCTTATTCCCTCCTCCCCTTGTGGGAGGAGGTTAGGAGGAAAGGAAAGAGGATACAGATGATCGTTTGACAGCCTGGTGATCTCAAATTAATATAACAGATTGCAGGTTCAACAAATCACGTTGCTGGCGTTGCTTGCGTTTCTCGCGTTGCTGGCAGAAAAGGATTTTGCCATGGCCTTTGTATTCGACCAATTTGATGTGATGGAACATTTGTGGAAAACGCTGGATAAGACCCCTGATGGCAATCATATCCTCTACACAGAACTCGATATAATACACCTATGGCTAATGGGCTTTGTTGATACTGATACTGTAAGCCTGGACGAATGGAAATCTGCATTTGAACCCTTAAGACAGCCTGATCATACGTTTCTTTTAAACAAGGAGAACTTCCTTGACCTTGACCGTTACAGATATAAAGGCGAAATTCATGTTCCGTTTGATGCCATGCAAATCAATGAGGGCAAATACACAGACGACGGGTTTGAAGATCTTGTAAACGCCTCCATTGCCCCATCGTGCAGCCTGCCACCTGACAAACTAAAGGAATTTGTCGATGCTCTTAAAAAAGACTTTAGACAATCTGACAACCTTATACTTATAAAAAAAGAGGCCAAGAGCCGCATAAAGACTCTTCTGAATAAAAACCCTTCTCCTCTTCGCAATCTTGAGCTCATCCTTGATCAGATGATTAGAACTCGTGGCAAAGAGATAGAGAGCGAAATCGATATGGCTGAGCTGGATGCCAAAGCCATTGAAGCTGCAAAGCAGGCATCATCGTTCTCTGCTGCTCCCACGACAAAATCTGAGGCCAAGGCAAAAGGTTTAGAAGCTCTTACAAAAGCCAAGCGTAAAGAAGAGCCTGCCGAAGTTGAAGGTAAGTCAAAGACAGAGTTAAAGAAAATAAAAAGATCAAGGAAGGGAATGAGGGGCTAGGAGAAATTCCAAATTCCAGGCACCCACTGTTGTTGCGTTAGAGGTGTTAACTGGTTGAAATATAAGAATTCATTTTTCTCATGTCTAGGTGTCATTGCGAGGAGCGTTTAGCGACTAAGCAATCTCCCGCAAACACAGGTTATAAGGGGATTGCTTCGCTTTGCTCGCAATGACATCCATGAAAAACATGCAGTTCTAACGCAACAACAGTGAGGATTTGGGATTTTGAATTTGGGATTTATAAAGGAGGTAGCATTATGAAAAAGATTTTATTTGGTTGTACGCTCATCTTGGTGCTTTTGTGCATCTCGAGCATTGCGTTGGCCGACGACCTTGATCAAGGGCGGGCACTCATGCAGCAGGGTAATCTAGGGGCCGCGGCCCAGTTCTTCAGCCAGTATGTGCGCTCTCATCCAAACGACAAAAAGCTCACGCCAGAGGCGCTGGCCATGACAGGCAGGATATTGGATAAACTATCCGATTCCTTAACCGGCGAGGCTGAAAAGAAGTGTTACTGGGTAAAGGGCGGTGCCAGAAATCCGGAGTGCATGAGAACAGAGGCAGAGTCTTTTAATGCCAAGTTTGGGCCAGGCTCATTTAAGTATGAGCATGCTATTACCTTCATATCGTATACAGGTTCGCAATATAAAGAGCTGCTAAAGCGTTTTCCAAAGAGCAACTATGCGCCTGAAGCGGAATTCTATATTTTGCTTCAAAACCTGGGTGGACATCCAGACCAGGTGCTGCCGCGCATAAAGAAATTTCTTGCAGACCACAAGGGAGGAGAGTGGAACAGAATAGGGCTTCTTTTGTGGGCCCGCGTGAACGAGGACATCTGGCATGTTCATAGAAAATGGAGCTGGGTGCTTTTCAATGAGGTGGTCGATCCAGACGAGCTCATCATAAGGGCAGAGCCATATAGGCAGGAAGCTCTTAAGACTTATAAGAACCTCAAAGGTAAAAAGGATTTTGTAGGCACAAAAGCTAATGAGGAATATGCAAAGCTCAATGCCCAAGATGATGATGGACATCTGTACAGCATAGTGAACGATGCAAACCCTGGAACGCTGGATATGTGGGGAGTGGAATTGACGTCAAAGTAAACTTGGCGAGAAACGTTTCTTGCGTTGTTGGCTGATTTATTATGGCATTAGAATTTATAAAACTTCTAGAAGATAGGTTCGGGAACAAAGTGCTCGAAACCCACGCCTTTCGAGGTGATGAAACTGCTGTGGTGCGCATGGATGCGTGGGTTTCTGTGATGCAATTTCTAAAATCAGAATGTGGCTTAGATATGTTTTTGGATCTGTGCGCAGTTGATTTTCCTGACAGGCCAGAGAGATTTGAGCTGGTGGCGCATCTGTATTCCACAGAAAAAGCAAAGAGGCTTAGGGTCAAGACCAGATGTTCAGAAAAGGATCCGTCAATTCAAAGCTTGGTGAAAGTCTTTAGTGCTGCAAACTGGTTTGAACGTGAGGTTTTTGATCTCTTTGGCATCACCTTTGAAGGGCATCCCAACTTAAAGAGGCTTTTGTGCCACCAGGGCTTTGAAGGACACGCCCTTCGCAAAGATTATCCAAAAGACAAGCGAGGAGCAATACCAGTGCCGGATACGCTGAAGGATGAAATGGAGAAATTCCAAATACCAAATTCCAAATTCCAAACAAAAACCAAATTCCAATGACCAAATGACCGAAATCAGGTTTGGAATTTGGAGCTTGAAAGTTGGAATTTGTTTGGAGTTTGGTGCTTGGAGTTTGGAATTTATTTAGATCATATGGATGAACTAGTCACAGAGCGTATGTATCTCAACATCGGTCCGTCGCATCCAGCAATGCACGGCTGTTTTCGTGTAAAGGTAGAGCTGGATGGCGAGACGATAAGACGCGCTGTTTGCGAAATAGGATATTTGCACCGCTGCTTTGAAAAAGAGACGGAGTCTCATGCTTGGAACCAGGTGATTCCTTATACGGATAGGCTCAACTATGTCTCTCCGCTCATGAACAACGTAGGCTTTTGCATGGCTGTGGAAAAGCTGATGGGGCTTGAAATTCCAGAGCGCGCTCGGTGGATCAGGATGCTCGTTTGCGAGGTGTCGCGCATATGCGATCACCTGTTGTGCATTGGCACAAATCTGGTCGACATGGGTGCTCTTTCAAACTTCTGGTACCTGTTTAACGCTCGAGAGTTCTTCACCGATTGGATAGAGGCGCTCTGTGGTGCAAGGCTTACCACTTCCTATACCCGCATAGGGGGCGTGGCGCGCGACGTGCCAGAGGATACCGATCTAAGGCTCACGCAGTGTCTTAAAAAACTGCGTGTTGCCATTAAAGATGTGAAAAACATCATCCAGCACAACAGGATCTTTTTAGATAGAACGTGCGGCATAGGAGCGATATCTCAAGAAGATGCTATTGAATGCGGATTTACAGGGCCGTGCCTTCGAGCCACGGGTTGTGGCTACGATGTTAGGCGTGCGCATCCATATTATCACTATGAGGAGTTAGAATGGGATATGCCAATCGGTTTAAACGGCGACACCTATGACAGGATCTTTGTAAGGTTTGAGGAAATGGAACAATCCGCACACCTGATAGAACAAATTCTCAAGAAGATGCCTCGAGGTCCTATAATTACGGATCGCAAAGATGTAGCGCTTTCGCCCTTGCATGAAGTGTATGGATCCATCGAGGGCATGATAGATCACTTCAAGTTAATAACCGAAAGCGTAAGAGTGCCTGAAGGGGAAGTCTATTCCTATACCGAGGCTGCTAACGGCGAGCTAGGTTTTTACATCGTGTCCGACGGCACTGATAAACCCTATCGCATCAAGGTGAGGCCGCCGTGCTTTCCCATATACCAGGCATTTCCCAGGCTCATCACGAATCATATGGTGGCGGACGCGATTGCGATCATGGGGAGTTTAAACATCATAGCAGGGGAGCTTGATAGATGAGAAAGAAGTTTTTTAAGTTTTCCGCTGAGCGGGCAAAACGTGCTGAAAAACTTTTGTCCGTTTATCCGCTGCCTCGGGCTTCAATATTGCCTCTGTTGTGGCTTGTTCAAGAACAGGAAGGTTGGATGCCACCTGAGGCAGTAGATCTTGTTGCAGACATGGCAGGTGTAACACCCGCTGAAGTGCACGAGGTTATAAGTTTCTATACGCTCTTTAACGCCAAAGAGCTTGCCATGCACCACATTCAGGTCTGCACCGGCCTGTGCTGCAGATTAAGAAACGCCGACGAGATAGTAGGACATATAAGATCAAAGCTTGGAATAGCAGCAGGGGAGGCTACTCCGGATGGGCGTTTTTATCTATCCACGGTGGAGTGCTTGGGTTCGTGCGGCACTGCTCCGGTGATGAGAATAGGCGATGAGTACTATGAGGATCTTAATAAGGAGAAGGTGGATGAGATCTTGGATAAGCTGAAGGGTTAACACAATAATGATTTAGGATTTGTGTCATTGCGAGGAGTCCCGCTTTGCGGGACGACGAAGCAATCTCCGTTTGTAAAAAAAATAATGAGATTGCTTCGCTTCGGCCCGTATTACGGGCCTTCGCTCGCAATGACAAACATCGAATTCAATGGAAAAAGTCATAACAAAACATTTCGATGTGCCGAGGATGCACGAGTTAAAGGTAGCTCGTCAGCACGGCGCGTATCTTTCGCTTAAGAAGATTTTGCGCATGAAGCCGCAGGAGATCGTAGAGCTTGTCACCGCCTCCGGGCTTCGCGGCAGGGGCGGCGCGGGTTTTCCAACAGGAAAGAAGTGGTCGTTCATTCCAAACAATTCACAACAGCCGATATATCTTGTCGTGAACGCGGATGAGGGCGAGCCAGGCACGTTCAAGGACAGGGCAATACTTAAGAAAGATCCTCACCTTCTCATCGAAGGGATGATCATTGCCGCACACGCCATAGGCGCCACGGCTGCGTATGTCTATATCAGGGGCGAGTATGCAAAGGCCCTGGGCGTTTTATCCCATGCCGTGGATGAAGCGCGGGACGCAGGTTTTTTGAAATGCGAGATCATAATTCACCGCGGAGCGGGAGCATATGTATGCGGTGAAGAGAGCGCCCTTCTCAACTCCATAGAGGGCTTAAGGGGCATATCGCGCATAAGGCCTCCGTACCCTGTATCCAGAGGACTTTACGGATGCCCCACCGTGGTGAACAACGTAGAGACCATAGCCTGTTTGCCGTTTATAGCGAGAGAGGGTGCAGATGCCTTTAGGAAGATGGGAACCGGCGAGAGTTCCGGCACAAAGCTCGTAAGCGTATGCGGCCACGTTGAAAAACCGGGCGTGTATGAGATTGAGATGGGATTGCCCTTTTCCAGCTTTATCTCAGAAGAGGTTGGCGGCGTGCTAAAAGGAAAGAGGCTTAAAGCCGTGATTCCGGGCGGCGTATCGGTGCCAGTGCTTACCGCAAGCGAGGCGCTGACGTGCACGATCGATTATGAATCCCTTGAAGAAGCGGGCAGCGCGCTCGGCAGCGGCGGCATGATCGTGATGAACGAGAGCGCGTCCATGCCTAGGGTGCTTGCCGACATAGCCAGGTTCTTTGCGCAAGAATCTTGCGGCCAGTGCACGCCCTGCAGAGAAGGCAGCGGATGGATAAGTCGGATCATGGGCCGCATGGAAAAGGGTTTTGGCAGGGACGAGGATCTAAACCTGCTCATGGATGCTGCTTTAGCAATGCAACAGCTCAGTTTGTGCAGATTGGCAAGGCATCTTTCGTTGTCTGTCGTTTCGTTTGTTACGAAGTTCAGGGGAGAGTTTGAAGACCATATACGCATGGGTACATAAGCGAGAAACGCGAGACACGCGAGAAACGTATGGTAAAGCTTACGATAGATAACAGGGTAGTCGAGGTGGACGAGGGCACCACCATCATGCAAGCAGCAGATCAGCTTGGCATACAAATTCCTCGTTTTTGTTATCATCCGCGCCTTAGCATTCCCGGCAACTGTAGGATCTGCATAGTGGATGTCAAGGGATCTGCCTTGCCGGCGATATCCTGTAAAGAGCTTGTGCGCGAGGGCATGATCGTGCGCACCAATACCGACGAGATAAGGCGGGCCAGGGCCGATATCTTGGAATTTATCCTTATCAACCATCCTCTCGATTGCCCTGTGTGCGATGCCGCAGGTAAGTGCGATCTACAGGATATTTATTTTGAGCATTCGCAAAGGCCTTCTCGATCGCTTGAACCCAAGGTAAAAAAGCCCAAGGCTAAGAGAATAGGACCCAACATCATGCTTGATGCAGAGCGTTGCATAAAGTGCACGCGTTGTGTTCGATTTTGCGAGGAGATCTTAAAAAGACATGAGCTGGGGCTTTATGACAAAGGAGACCGTACTGAAATAGGAATTGCAAAGGACAATACATTCTCGAGCCCCTATTCGTTGTGCGCGGTTGATTTGTGTCCTGTAGGCGCGCTCACATCAATAGACTTTCGGTTCAAAAAGAGGGCGTGGTTTCTAAAAAGTGCTCCTTCCATATGCGCAGGCTGTGCCACCGCATGCAGCGTGTGGCTGGACCATGCGGGCGGCGTGGCATATCGCATAAGGCCCAGGGAGGATGAGGACATAAACAAGTCGTGGATGTGCGATGATGGAAGGATGACATACAAGGTGCTGGGTAGAACAAAGCGCTTCATCTCTCCATCGGTGCTCATAGACTCAGAGCAAACTTCAGTGAGTTGGGAGGATGCGTTAAGACGTTTTTCAGAAATCAAAGAGCATAAGAAAACGTCTGAGGTCGTGTGTGCGCTCTCAGCACAGGCGAGCTTGGAAGAGAACTTAGCAATCTTCAGGTTGGCGCGGGAATCATTGGGTGCGGATAAAGTTATTTTCTCTGGCGCAGCGCATGAGCCGGGTTTTGCAGATGATATGTTGCGCAATGCAGACAGAAATCCAAATACAAGGGGCGTGCGTCTCATAACCGATCTAGAGGTGCATAAACTTCCACGAGGGTGCGGCATCATTGTGTTAGAAGGCCTTAGGCCCGACCATCTCATCGCTCTTGTAGAGGCACAAGCTGCCTGGGTTGTGTTAATCACTTCATCTATTCAAGCTGCAGGGCGTTGGGCTGATGTTGTTTTTCCACGAGCAACGCACTTTGAGCAGGATGGCACGTTTGTAGACGCCAACGGCAGATTAAGGGAGTTTAAGGCAGGTATAAATCCTATGGGCCAGTCTGAGCCTGCTTGGAAGATAGCAGGGCTCATCGCGCAGAAGTTTGGCAAATCATGGGACATGAACTCTGCACAGGAATGTATAAGATGGGGCATTGAAAAATTCCAAATTCCAAGCACCAAATTCCAAACTTAATTTTGGTCATTTGGTTATTGCACTGTTGTTGCGTTAGAGGTGTTAACTGGTTGAAATATAAGAATTCATTTTTCTCATGTCTAGGTGTCATTGCGAGGAGCGTTTAGCGACGAAGCAATCTCCTGCAAACACAGGTTATAAGGGGATTGCTTCGCTTT
>JBDRBN010000111.1:0-4544 GCA_043822785.1 Pseudomonadota bacterium | reverse complement strand
TATCGCGACTGCCATTTTACCCCCTCCATTAAAAGTATCGGCAATATTACAGGGAGGTTGCGTATTTTTTATAAAAAAACAGACTAAATCCAACCTGTTTTTATATTATATATATTATCAATTGATATTTTTTTCGGGTATTGGTGTTATATTTTATGCATTCTTGCATTTTATGCAAGTCTGATTTTTTATGATACTAGAGGTAGCGTTAGCCAAGGCCCCTCACGATATCTAGACCTATATCGTTGATCTCGCGAGCCCTGTCTTCTGATGATGCTTCGGAATAAACCCTGAATTCAGGCGCGTTTCCAGATGGTCTCAGGTGAACGATCTCTCCATTCTCAAATGTAATGCGTATGCCATCGGTGTAGTCAACATCAGCTGCTTGACCAAACTGCTTACCGAAGACAGCATTTACTGCTGCTAAATCAGCAGATCTGTCGCCTGAATCAAACTTGGCTAAAATAGCTTTGCTTCGCTCTGTGGCAAAGTTTTTGAGGCGATTGCTTGCTGTAAAGCGAGCAGGAAGAGTTGTCACCAATTCCTCTATAGTTTTGCCTTCGCTATCTGCTAACAAGATGGCAGACAGAATTGGCAAAAATGCATCGCGCGTTGGCAGAGCGCTGAGCATTTTGTCTTCCAAATCCATATCGGTTGCCGTGAGAAAGCCGCCGTTTGCTTCGTAGCCTACCACTCGTCTGAAGCCTGCCTCTACTGCTCGCATCATAGAGGAGATCACATAGGGCGAGCCTATGCGCGTTCTGTTTACTTCTTTAAATGCACCAAGCTTTTCTACTGCTGTGTTGCTGCTCACCGGCGTGGTTACCGAATCCGCATTTAAAAACTTTGCAACCAGTATGCCCAAAACATCGCCGCGCAGCCACTTGCCGTCGCAACCAGCAACGAGAGGTCTGTCGCTGTCGCCATCTGTTGAAACTATGGCATCAAAGCCGTGCTCTTTGGCCCATTGTTTTGCAAGCTTCACATCTTCGTCTCGAATCGCCTCGGTATCCACTGGGATGAATTTCTCAGATCGGCCAAGACATGTAACTTTTGCGCCAAGATCAGCTAGAACTCGGTGCAGCATGTCTCTGCCTACTGCAGAGTGTTGATACAGGCCAACCCTCTTTCCGACCAGTGCGCTTGCGCTGAAGAGATCCAAATAACGTTTTATAAACATCTCCTCTGCATTGCGCTCAACATTGCCAAGTGGCTGGCGTGCTTCTTCGGTTAAGAACCCGTTTTCATTGAAGAGGCTTAGGGGGATGCGAACGGCCTGTTTTCTTATGCCGGCTTCATCGTCTTTTAGTATCTCACCATTTGCTTTGTTGAACTTGATGCCGTTGCGATCGTCTGGGATATGACTGCCTGTAACCATGACACTGGGTATACCTCTTTGGATACCATAAAACGCTGCTGCAGGAGAAGGAATGGTGCCCGTATTGATAACCTGATAGCCAAGATATGATGCAGCCGTGCTTACAGCCGTCATGATGCGTGATGTGCTTGGCCTTAAGTCGCCTGCAATTGCAACTGCATCGCCCTTTTTTATCTGCTCATTGTTAAAGAGGTACTGAAGAAATCCCATGGTGTAAGCAAAACACACAAAATCGGTCATCTTATGTGCAAGGCCGCGAGCGCCGCTAGTGCCGAACTTTACGTCGCTGGTTTTCATTAGCTCATTGATTGTAATTGAGAAATCGTCAGATCCACGACCATTGCCTGAAGAACCAGGAGGGCATGGTGGAGTTCTGCCGCGCATCCCTGACATTTGCCATGCAGAAGAGTTTTGCCCGGCGACTACTGCAGTGAAATAGGTTGGTGGTAATGCTGAGAGCTGTCCTGGTGTGATCGTGCTCATGATGAAATCTCCCCAGTTGTTTAATCTATGTTCATTCGTCTTCGATGAGCTCGCCTGGCTTGCCTTTTGGTTTTTCAAAGTAATCCAACTTATCAAATGGCATGACGACGCTTGTGCATATATTGCCAAGGTGTGCTATGACCCGCTTGAAAAAGCGAATCATAAGAGCTGCTGCCACGGCATTTCGTCCTTTGTTGTCTTCAGATAGGGCCCAGACCAGTTTGTCGCACTCTTTTTCAGAAAAGTATGCATCCTCTCGCGTTTTGCGGGCCAGCTCCTTATCACAGTTGTCAAAGGCGCGTTTGGTCTGCTCGAACCAGGTAACGATCTTGAGGCTCATGTCTTTGAGCTCTGGTGCAAGCGGATCCTTTACTGTATATGGGGCGTGGCGAAAGATCTCGTCAATGTTCTTGCAGTAGTCGCCTATGCGTTCAACATCCTTGACTAGGCTGATGAGCAAAAGACAGGGCACGATGTCTGCAGTTCCCTGAACTGAGATATGAGTTACTATGTCGCGCCGCAATACTTGCTGAAGCGTATTGAGCTTGCTGTCCATTTGGATGAGCTGGTGATATATGGTTTCGCCTTCTACCTTGCTTGAGAAGTACGACGTTGCAATCTTGAACATATCTTTTGCAATAACGATCATCTCATCAAAGCGTTTGAAAATCTCCTTGAGCGGTGAATCGTCATGCCAAAACGCAATGAGTTCTTTTAACACCATATTATCTCTCCTTTTTTTACCACAGTTTGCTTATAAACATACCTATTAGCGGCAGGATGAAGAATACGCCGGCTATATACAAGATTATGAGTTTCTTTTTACGAACAAAATGAAATGCCATAAAGCGCGCAATGTTTAGCGGTATCTTTCGCATAAACGAAGGGATAAACCATATTAAAGTGCCGCAGATATTAAAGACCAAGTGAACAAATGCGATTGTGAGTCCTGCCTGGTTTCCTGCCAATGTTGCCAAAAGCGCTGTTACCGTGGTTCCGATGTTCGCGCCCACGGTGATGGGAAACGCCTGCTCAAGCGATACAAGTCCGGCGCCTAACATGGGTACGAGCATAGAAGTAGTGATGGAGCTCGATTGAATGATGGATGTCATCACTATGCCGATTATCATTACCAGATAGATGTTGGCATTAAACACGCGGTGAATCCAGTGTTCCAAACGCGATGCCGTGATTTGCTTCATGAACTTTACCATGAATGTGAGCGCAGTGAATATCAGGATCAAAGCAACGATTACACAGAGAACGCCTGTTGCCTTTTCTGAAACCTGAAGCAAATCCATGAAGAAATGCTCGATAGACTTAACAAATGGTTTGACGATCGCATTTACAGGGCTATCAAACGTTGTTGCTTGGGATCCATAAAAAATAGAAGAAAGCTCATATGATATCTTATCTAAAAAGCCTGTTGCCATTTGGATAGGCAGGATGATTGCTACACTGAGAATGTTAAATACATCGTGAAGCATCGCCCCTGCATATGCGCGTTCGAATTCATCGTTGCGTCTAATGTGACCGAGCGAGACGATGGCGCAGGTTATGGTTGTTCCGATATTTGCTCCCATAATGATAGGTACGGCATTGGGAACTGTAAGAGCGCCTGCTGAAACCAGCGCAACGACCAGAGATGTGGTTAGCGAAGAGCTTTGAACAACTGCTGTGGTGAGGATACCTATGAGAAGGCCTGAAAAGGGGTTGGCTGTCGTGGAAATCAACCCTTCGGCTACGCCTTTACCTAGTAATTTAAATGATGCGCCAAGCAGGCTTATGGATGTTAAGAACAAATAGAGAAGAAACGCAAAGAAGATAGCACGTATGATGAAACGGATGATGCCAAATGCGCCGCGGCTCATGGCGCTCACCTATATTTTTTCATGATCGCAGTAAAGGCAAAAATTAATTAAGAACTAGGCCCTTCGGGCGTCATGCCAAAGTCCACTGTCGGTGCTTGTTTGGCGCCTTCCTCTGCCTTAAAGTAAACATCTTCGCGCGAGTAGCCAAATATGTGTGCCAATATATTATTGGGGAAACGGCGCACAAACACGTTGTAAGCTTTTACTGCATCGTTGTAGCGCATGCGTTCCACTGCGATGCGGTTTTCAGTGCCTGCCAGCTCGTCTTGAAGTGCAAGAAAGTTTTGATTGGACTTGAGATCAGGATAACGCTCCACTGCTACTAAAAGCCTGCTCAATGCCCCTCCCAGGGCGGTGTTGGCAGCTATCTTTTCAGGAACGGTGGTTGCGCGGCCAACGCTTGCCCTTGCTTCGGCCACATCTATAAACACTTTTTGTTCCTGGGCGGCAATTCCTTTAACCGTGTTCACAAGATTTGGAATGAGATCATTTCTGCGCTGAAGAACATTTTCAACCTGCGACCACGCGGTGGTTACCGATTCATTTAGGGTTACAAGCTGGTTATATTTGCCGGAGCAGCTTGCACCGGTAACTATGAGCACAAAGACGACGATGCCGAGTACTATCCATTTAATTTTCATTGTTCCTCCATTGAGATCCAGAATTCCCTCCCCTTTGTGAGACTGTGTCGCAATTGGGGAGGGTGACTTGATATAAACGTTCTTTGACAAAAAAATATGAGAATTTTGTTACATAATACTACCGGCCAAATATTCGGGTGATGTCAGTCCATATTCTCTTCTGTTTTATCC
>JBDRBN010000110.1:0-7263 GCA_043822785.1 Pseudomonadota bacterium | reverse complement strand
GAACATAGATCCAGATGTTTTAATGATTGGGAATGTCGCGCAATTTAGTCGCTTGATGAGTGAAAAGGGCATTGAGCCTGTCAGGGAGATCAATGAGCCAAATCTTTATGGAGTTGTTTATAAAGTTAACGGAAAGACCGTTCTATCTGTGAAAGTAGAGCCGCACCTATATGCAGACAGGGCAGGTGAGTTTGTAAAGGCCGTTCTTGGACAGAGTCGAAAAGAACGGTCTATATTTTTCACTGGAACAGCAGGATCGCTCCGAGCTGATATCAAAGTTGGTGACATTGTTGTTCCAAGTGTTTTTTCAGATGCCAATGGACTACAATCGAGAGCTGTTGAGGGAGTGAATAACGATGCCATAGCCTTGACAAGGGATGCAAAATTGAAACGCACCGGAGTGTTCGCTAATGGACGATTAGGAGCAGTTGACACAATCATGACAGAAGATATGGCCTGGTTTGACAGTCATACAAAAGGGAACACAAGGTTGGATATTGTGGAACAAGAAGGGGCAGGAATTGCCCAGGCGATTAAGGAGCATCGTGCGGCAGCAGGCGTAGAAGCTCCAGTGGAATTCAATGCTGTTTATAGAATTTCGGATAATCTCGTAACAGGAGAGGATTTTGCCGGTAACGAATTTAATAGACCAGAATCTAGATCAGGATTAACCCAAGAGGACTTTTTTAATGCTATGTTGAATAGGACATTTGGTCCGGACATGCATGCAACACCTACACGGACACAATTTTCTCCTGTTTTAAAACAGCATAAAGGAAGATGGCAGATAACTCCAAGAGGAGAAGCCTCCAATTCTCTTAAACTGACGCTCAATATAGAAAACTTTGAGACCTTAAATTTAGTGGATAGTGCTGCAGCAGAGTCCCTGCTTACACAGGCAGATAGAATACTGTCGGGTTTGAGTGTTCGTGAAGGGAAAATTATGAACCAGGCACAGATACAGCGAGAGCTTCTAAACCTGGAAGCGGAATATCGAGAGCAATTTGGGATTACGGTACGTTTTTCTCTTCAAGGCGTTCAGGCCCAGCCACTGCGTCAGGCGGTCGCTCAAAATTAGCGAGAAAATTTCCAGTCATCTACGTCGGTGGTAAAAATCTCTCCAACTCTAATAGAAAATTCGTTATTGGGGCAATGTCTGCTCATGACGTCGTGAAGTGGGGATCCGATCACATCATGGATATCATTGAAATTTTGAGAAGGATCAGAAGAATCAAAGGAAGTGTTTCTCAATTTATTGGCCACTCTTTTTGCCAGATCCTCTAGAAGCTGGGAGAGTAGAGGACCTTCATAATCTTGTTTTGTGTTTGGCGCTATCTCGTATGTAAAAAGTGGAATGCTATAATCGGCACCGCCCAGGACAGTCATCACGACCTTGCCTTGATCAAAAGATAATTTGAATCCGCCAGGAAGCAACAATCCAATGGCATTGATATCATTTTCAGTAGGTTTTGGGGGTAAGTTGATCATTGTAGGATTTATATCTCCTTGTAGTACGTCTGGCAATAAAAATGGCCGTGGAAGGGGAGTATCCTCATTGGGATCGATGCCGTCGGTGTCGTCAGTCGCCAGCGCGCGTTCTAAAATAAGCGCAGGGTCGTGCCAACCAGTCTCATACTGGATTTCTCGGCACTTTTGCAGGATGGGAGTAAACTGTGGTCCGGGAATCAACCCACGAGCAATCAGATGCCTTCCCAAAACAACGTCCTTCTCAGCCACACGGTCAACATTGAGGTCTGACATGGCCTTGAGAAACACATCTCCATAGGGATATCTTCTCGCCAGAGAATCTTCAGATGCTACTCCTAAATGGTCGGCCCGCGCCAAAAGAAAGAGGAGCTGGCTGTCTACCCCAGCCTCTTCGAGTTTACGTGCGAGACGGCGGTAAGCGTTTGACTTCGCACCATCTGTAACAAGGAGCGTCGGTGCTAGGTGATGCCGAACAAGGGCTTTCACCTGGGTGATGAATTTATTTGACGCTCGCAGTCGTCCGAGGAACGTCTCTGTCAGGACTTCACCCTCCTCTGAATGCATGGGAGATCTGATATGCCCGTTTTCCATAACCGTTGTCGTAGCCTTGCCAACGTCGTGGCAAAGAGCAGCAAAAAGAATGATAAGGTCTAGAGTATCATCTCCTGTTTTCGCATTGGCAGCCTCATCGACCACGTTAAGAGTATGCTTCCACACCGTTCCCTCGGGGTGGTACATCGGATCCTGCGGGGTATGGATGAGTGCTTCAAGCTCCGGAAAGAATCTGATAAGTTCTGTTTGCCGCAGAAATTCCAATCCGCGCGATGGGTAGCGACCCTTGAGCAGCATTTTACGGAACTCCTCCCATGAGCGCTCACCGGGAAGATCCTTGAAATCAAGCCACCTACAAAGTGCGAGAAGTTCAGCATCGGGTTGCATCTCGAATCGCGCAATAAACTGTGCAACACGAAGCCCCCTCAATGGATCCTCGGAAAAACTAAAAGAGTCCGTTGCACGCAGGGTACGCTGCTCGAGGTCTTTGATTCCTCCATGAGGATCGAGAAGTTCTCCCGAGAGTGGGTCCCACCCCATGCTGTTGATGGTCAAATCTCGCCGCCGTGAGGCCTCCTCAAAAGACAGTCTTGGATCAAGATTGACTTGAAAACCACGATGCCCAGGGCCCGTCTTTGAATCACGGCGCGGAATCGAAAAATCGACATCGAGGCCCTTTACCCGGAGCACTCCAAATGAACGACCGACCTTGATCACTTCTCCAAATCCGCCCAATACGGATTCGAGCTGATCGAGAGACAAACCATAGACTTCAATATCATAGTCTTTCGACTCCCGTCCAAGCAACTTGTCACGGACAACACCACCCACGACCAAAGCCCGACCACCTGCATCTCGGATCGTTTCAGCAATTGCTGCAATCTCTTGATTCGTACATCGACCGAGCCCACACCGAAGGACGCTCGGTTCTGCATTTATTTTTTGAAATAGAGGCAAAGACAATCGAGGTGCCACACAAATAGAAGATAAATTCCTTCCCCGATCTATCGATTTATAACTGGAACAGGAAAAAGCGGCGATCTCTTCTGTAGAGCTAACATTGTTTGCGCTTGTCGCAATTGAAACGCCTGTGAAGTTTGTTGAAGCAATATTCACAGCAGAAAAGTATGGAAGACATGGATTAAAGATGATTGATTTCATGTGATAACTCATTTATCAGCAAATCGATTCAAACGTTTCCAAAATGGCCGCGATGACCTCATCATTAAGTCCCAATTTATTTCGGAGTACGCCTTGTACAAGATTCTGCAGAGCGCCGGCTTTACCTTGCTCCTTTAGCAACTTCAGCCGAGGATAAACAGTAGCAACCGCCTCTATCTTATCGCCCAATACGGTTCTAAATTGTTCAAGTTCAGCAGGGATTTCAATCTTCTTCTCTTCTTTGGGTGCCACATGGTTGTAGTAATAGGTGCCGTCTATCAAAACTATGCCTGCGTTATTATCGCCACTTCTCCTTCCTTGAATTGCTGCGATAAGCGCTGGCAGAGCCTTTTCCAACCCATCAAGCGCTGCCACCTGTTTCTCTGATTTCTCGATAATCGATCTTACCTTAGGATCATTTTTATCGCTTGCTTCATTATAACCGGCCATCTTATCCGCGCGGTTTATTGCAAAGACGATGCGCATTGTGTCTTCCAAACTCGCATTGCCCTTGACTGGTTCAACCTTGCTAAGAAAGTCATCATAAGCGCCAAGGTGTTTTCCCTCTGGCTGATTGTTGGTCTGGAAATTATTCACGAGATTCAATGCAGAGGCGTGCAATCCAACCAACACAGCCACAAACTCCTGATCCTCGGTGGAGAGGTTAAAATATTTCGGCAATAATTCTCTGACAAGTCTTTCGCTTTCCTTTTCGTGGTCCACATATTTTCGCTTCTCTGGATTCCTTGAATCCACCTGTTGGCCATCCGGCGACATCTTTCCGATGTCATGAAGTTTACCGGCCAACAGTATAAGGTCCTTTTGAGGATGTGCTTGAACAAAGGGATTTGCCTCCAAGTGGCGCACGACCTCTCTTGTGTGTCCATCCAATGTCAGAGAATGAAAGTCTGAGCGCTGATCATAACCCTGCATCGCCCTTACTACTGGAATTCTATTCTCTATCTCTTCATATGAAGCAGTTGCAGGTAATGCGACGGTACGAGCGAGGGCTTTTGCCACCTCGATATCTCCATTTAGCACAACAGCGAATGTGGGGCTGTTTCTCTTGGCAATTTCTGCTCCTTTGGTATCGACATAAAAATCTGCAACCACTCCACGCGCTTTATCCTCGCGCCTTTCATGGTGCAGGCCCATGCCTTCCAGCACGCTGTAGTCGATCGGGCTGCCGGCAAACACCAGAAGGACGCTGCCTGCCTTTATTATTCCGCGCGTATGGCCCATGATCGCCATGGCAGCAGTATCCTTATGATTGTCAGATATGGCAACGCCGCCTTCAATATAAACATTCGAATTCTGCGCTGCGGAGATTGTATTTTGATGTGCAGTTTGAGCAGCAGCAGTCGGATCGGTGAGCGCCTGCAAAAGGTTGGCAATCAGTTTCTTATAATCCGCGCGAAATCCAGCTTCATCCAAATCTTCCTCAGTCCCCATTATATCACCTAATATTGACCATACTTGAATTGCAGGTTCAGTGCCTTGGTTCAACGCAGCGGCATTTTGCCATACAGCGCCTACGTGCATCTCGTTGGTCAACTTGGTTACCGCATCCATTGAAGCCCCTAATGCATCAGCAAGTTGGCTGGCCAACGCATGCGTTTCTTTCACGGCGAGCATGCCTGCGGGATCGAGACCAAATGTTACTCTGCTTTCAAGTCCTTCGAGATCATGAGCCTTGCCATATGCACTAAGTTCGGCTTTGATTTTGGATACCCATGCGCTTAAGTCAAAATCAGCGCGTGTAGATGCAAGCAGGCCTGATCCTTTGGTAGGATCTGGAGAAACTTGGGAATCAGGTGCCTTCGGGATATTGCCTCCTCCGCTATACTCGTCACCGCTGCTAGCAAAACAGATGCAAGGATCAACAACCATGGGCGATGCAAAAGAACCCATTGCTGTTCCCACTACTGAAGCGCCTCCGAAAAGACCTGCGCTTGCCCCGATTCCCGCTGTCAAATTCATAAATGTCGTCATGCAATTCCTTTGTTTAAACTCAATTGAATTTTTTGGGCCCTTTTAGAGATTGCCAGGCAAGGGCTTTGCTGAAAGCTTTTGGGTGTTTCTCAGCTGCCTCTGCAAGTTCCCGTCTATTTTCCCGCATTAGATCTGCCAGCATTAGGGCGCAGTTTCTTCTATTTGCTAAACTGGCCTTAGTCGCTCGTTGTTGAGGAGTGCCGAATAGCTGCTGTCTTTCAAATTCTCTCCGTGCGCCTCTTGCAGCATTACATTTTCTAACAAGCTCTGCTAATCTTTGTTTATGCTTCTTTGCTCTTTCAAGTGGAGTGTCATTGGGATCCAAATCCATCCTTGCGTATTCAATTTGTTCAAGGGCATAGGGAACATCTGTGGGTTCATCAAATTGTCCTAAATGAGGAAAATCAGGATCGTAACCATGGGAGCATGCGAAGTTAACGACTGTATCAATAATTTTATCAAGATGGGGACATCCCACTATTTTAGCCATTTCTACTAATTCGAATAAGATCTGTGTTGGTCTGGCCCCTGTAAAACAAATAAGATCAATCAGTCGTTCGTCAATGATGCGCACATAAGCTGCCCTTAAATGGATTGCCATAGCCCGCCCAGGTATTTGCCTCCACATCTCGCGTATTTTACTTTCATAGCTATTAATACCTATGATGTCCCTAAGCAACCTTTCAACCTCAGCCAGCTTTGTTTCAGGTGTTTTTCCGCTGCTGAGGGGTAAAAGCTTGCCAAGTTCTTTTATAATGTCATCAAAGTTTCCTTCTTTTCTATCAGCCTGTGGTTTTGTTGTATTCACAAAGCGAGTAGCACGAAGCAGCAAGTGAGCATTGGCAATCTCTTTCATAAGATCTGGTTGAAAAGATACTATGTAGGTATCCGAGTAGGTATCCAGCTGGCTGAGGAGGTAGGCCGACCCTGTTTTCATTCCTACACTGTCGTATTCAAATTGGGGATAAACAAAAGCTGATGATCCAAGCGTGGCGAATGTGGCGTTTGGAGCCAACATGCTCGCAATGCCTGTTGTCATATTTCCTGTCAGTGAAATGGTCATGATCCTCCTTTTATGTCTTCTTATCGCACCTTTGCGGAAAAAGTTGCTAATTAACCGGCCAAAGATTGCATTTTTTTTGAATAGGTTTTCTAACTACTTGATTTTTATGGATTGAGGCGGGGAGGGTGCCAGGCACAAAAGAACAGATAGAACAGATAGACTACCAAAATAGGTGGCAAGGTCGTTAGAAGATATCTAGGCGAGTGTTAATGCACAGTGCTCTCGCACCTTTTTGCTAGCGAGGCGATGGCGTCTCCTTGTTTTAGGAGATTGTTGGCCACTTGCCATTCATATGAATCGATGTTCACGCCGGTCTCGATGAGCAGCCATGCAAATCGTTCGCTATCCACGTTTCCTTTTACTACCTCCATGCACAAAGCCTTAAGCGATAGATCCATATCTCCCCCTGTTTGGACCCGCTTTGTTTTTAAACTATTACTAAAACTTCACTGCTATAACCTAGCGTAATATATAGTTTATGCTACTTAAAGTGTTACTATAATTATGTATAATTATACATATTTTATTAAAATTTTATATAAAGTCAAGCATAAGTAATGAACTTTATAAACTATACATCGAAAACAACGCTTGGAATGATGGAATACTGTTTACAATTTCAACAAGTTAAGGCACTAACTCAGGCTTCTAGGGGCATATTAATGAAGCGCTTATTATTCGTCATAACAATAGCATTCTCAATTCTGGGCCTAAACTTAAGCCTGGCACACGGTTTTGACCTAAAAGGCCAAGTCACGGAATTTGAGCTAAAAAACGGAATGAAATGGCTTATAGTCGAGCGCAAACAGGCCCCTGTGTTTTCAGGCATCATCATGGTCAGGGTTGGGGGTGCAGACGAACAAATAGGAAAGACCGGCCTTGCGCACATGTTCGAACACATGGCGTTCAAAGGTTCCAGCAAGATAGGCACGAGCGATTGGTCAAAAGAAGAGCCCTTGCTTAATGAAATAGAAAAGACAGGAGAGGCGCTCACAGCCCTTAGGACT
>JBDRBN010000109.1:0-7214 GCA_043822785.1 Pseudomonadota bacterium | reverse complement strand
CTGCCTCCATCAAAGTAAGAAGGTTACCTGTAAGCGGTCCAGAACGAAGTCTTGATATTAAAGTTCCTATATTTACAAATGCCTCTAAATTCTCAGCAGCCAAACGTACATAGCTACCCATGTAGCCAATTGGATATGGCTGTCCGGACATAGGATCTAAATGCTGAATGAACGGTGGTTGAATAATCGAAAGAGATCTTCTCTCTGCTTTATCGTATTCTCTATTCATAAAGAGGGAAACTAGCTGACTTACGCATTCTTTTAATTCACAACTGTCAGGAGATTGATCAGTAATCTGATTTTGTTTATTAATTCTCATCGGTTTCCCTCCGCTTAGTATTGACCCAAGCATACACGATGCCTGCACTAATGTGCTGTAGCCGATAAAGTCTTCTTTACTTCCAACAGATATTTGTGCTGAAAGCGGACAAGGCCCCCATGTTGAAAGCGAACACACACCCCATTTCATACTATTTAATCCAAGTAAATTCATTGTTCATTCTCCTGTTAAAGGGCCAGTGGTTTATATATTGATGCTTTTGTGAATATATTGCGCATTATTTAGGTGTATTCTGAAAACAGTCTGTTCTATAACAGCAACATTTATGCCAAGCTCTGAAATCTGCACAACGTGTTGAATTATCGCACATTGTTGAAAAAGGTTGCGGGGTTTTTGTGTTCGGGAATTCGGAAAGCTGAACAGGTGTGGAATTCCCCCGTTAAAGTGGACAGGGTTTAAGCCGCCAAAATCAGTTCTTCGTACTTCACCGGGCTAAGATAGCCCATGTGGGAATGGCGGCGCTTGCGATTGTAAAAGACTTCAATGTACTCAAATATCTCCTGCCGTGCGGTCGTTCGATCTTTATAGTTGCGCCGATAGATCAAGTCCACCTTCATCGTTCGAAAGAAGCTTTCAACCACTGCATTGTCCCAACAGTCCCCCTTTCGACTCATGCTGCTGATAATGCCACGAGTCCGCAACTCACCTTGATACTCATGACAAGCGTACTGAACGCCACGGTCTGAATGGTGGATTAATCCTTCGCTTACATCACGTTGTGAGAGGGCCATCTGCAATGCCGATACCGTCAAGCTGCTACGCATATGCTCCGCCATTGACCACCCAATCACCTGCCTGGAAAATAAATCGATCACCACAGCCAGGTACAGCCACCCTTCGTGGGTTGGGATATAAGTGATATCACTCGCCCAAACCTTGTTGGGGGTATCCACATCGAATCCACGATCCAATACATTGGGAAATATCGGATGATGGTGATTGCTGTCCGTGGTTATGATAAATCGACGACGGGGATGCACCCTGATCCCGTTCTGACTCATCAAGCGTGCCACGCGGTTCTTGCCAACAACAACCCCCTGATCCCGAAGCTCACGGTAAATCCGAGGACTGCCATAGGTCTTGCGGCTTTCTTGATAAATATCCCTGATCTTCTTCAGTAGCATTCCATTCTCCATCTGTCGTGCATTCAATGGACGACCGTTCCAGGCATAGTAGCCGCTCCGTGACACCTTCAACACCCGACACATCATCTCGATCGGATAGTGCGCCTTCTCTACGTCGATAAAACGAAACCTCAGCTCTTTTCCCTCGCAAAGAAGGCTGCCGCTTTTTTTAAAATGTCACGCTCCATGAGCAAGATCTTGTTTTCACGGCGCAATCGCTCCAATTCGTCGCCGTCTTGGGCGGATGTCTCAGGGTCTGCTGGCTCGGCCTCTCTAAACCACGTGTATAGCGTACTGGCGCCAACGCCCAAGTCCCGGGCCACTGCACGAATACTCTTGCCACCCTCTTTGACCAACCGAACCGCCTCCGCCTTAAACTCCGTGGTCTGATGTCGTTTAACCATACCCGCCTCCTCCATGGGCTTCTTACATGCCCTGTTTTATGTGTCCACTGCTTTGGGGGAGGTCCACCTAGTGTTCGGGAATTGGGATTTTGTTCAGGATTCTGAACGGGTCATGTTGCGAAAACAGGCTCGGGGATCTTAAGAACCTTCTATCCTCTTCTTAAGTTTTTCACAGTGTTTTTGGGCGGGCGGGTATGCTTTTGCCATAGCTTCTATAGTGGGCATATATTTTTTTGCAGCGTCGTAATGGCCTTGTTGCAAATCGATTTCAGCAGATGTTGCATAAAGGCTGTAGCGGATATCCGGCGAAAGCCTGTGTTTCTTGTCCATCCCGATGGCTTTGTTGAGGTAGTCTTTGGCTCGTTTGAGGTTTCCTTTCAAAAAGTAGGCATTGCCTAGCGATGCATAGATGGTTGGTCTATAGTTTCGTATGAAGCCGGCCAAAGATCCCTTTGGGGTTTTTGAAAAGTCCAATGCCGCTTCAAAATATTCGATGGTCCTTTCGGGGTTTTCTCCCATCTGCTGCGATACAAGTCCCATATTGATTAGAATTTCTACGCTCGTGGTTATGGTTTCTGTTTGCTGAGCAATCTTAAGACTCTCTTGATAATGGCGGATGGCTTCTTCGTATTTACCCATCTTAAGATAAAGGTTGCCCAGGCTCGTTTGTACCCTCACTTGCAGTCTTATCATGCGGTGAGCGCGCGCAAGCCTAAGAGCTTTTTTGTAATGTTTGAGTGCTTGTTTGTACTCCTTAATATCATCATGCCTAAGCGCGGTTCCTATGAGCAAGTGATTGTTAGCTATCCTTATAGCATCGTCCATGTCTTCTATGTGGTCTTCTCCCAGCTCTTTTGAGAGTATTTCTATTGCCTGCTTTGCATCGCCCTTTCTCAGCAGCGCTTCGCCAAGCTCATTATTTGTAACCGTATGCAACTCTTCGGAAGAGAGCAGCCGTTTGGCAACTTCGGCATTTCGCTCAAATTCTGATACAGCTTTCTCAATATGACCTTCGCGCAGTTCAACTGCCGACAAATAATTCTGTATTCGTAGACGTTCTGCTATATAGTGCTTATCTTCCTTTAGAAGATTCAGCGCATCGTTGAGATGTTTGCGTGCTTCAGGCAGCTCGCGAAGCCACATTGAAAGCCGGCCAAGATGTTCTGCAGCCAAGGCTTTAAGTTCATTCTTGAGAATCTTGGGAGCCTCTATTTTGCGAATACGTCTATACGCAGTTTTGGCTTCGTCGTTGTGATATGCTCTTTCATAGGCTTTGCCGAGCATGACAAGCACCTCTGCGCGATTAGCCCAGTCTGTTTCGCCGATTAATTCAAACAATGTTTCCAGATGCGCTGCAGCCTCGAGAGGTTCATTGCCGGCGAGCGCTCGCTTTGCCATTCTCATAAGGGCTGGAACGCGTTCTGAAGGGTCGCTTCCGTATGCGAGGTGTATATCCAGATCTGCAGGCTTTCTTGTGCGCTTTGATTTCAAGTAATTCGCGATTGCATCATGCGAAGCTGCTATTTGCTTGCGCGGCGATCTGTCTATGATGATGCGCGCCGAAAGGGCGTTGATGAAGGTGAGATATCCGTTTGTTTTGTCTCTGCGAATAAGCCCGCAACCGATGAGGGCCAAGACCTCTTTATCTGTTTGCTCGCCATCAGCTGTTTGCTTGATCTCGTCGATGCTTGTTGGGCGATGCCAACATGCAAGCAATAAAGCTGTCTTTTGTGCCTGTGCTGAGAGTGACGCGAGCGTCTCCATCACTGACTCGGCTAAGGATTTTGGCGGCGCGGCTTGAGAAAAATCTATACCAATGGCCTTAAGCGTGCCTGCGTCCGGCCTGCCGGCTAGAGAGAAGAGCCTACCCTCGGAGATCATCTGTTCAAGATGTTCGGTAATGTATAAAGGATTTCCGCCAGTACACTGCATGAGCTGATCGACTACCGACTCGTCGGGCGCTTCTCCCAAAAGCGTGCCCAGATATTCCGATACATCCTTCTTGGCAAAATTGGTAAGCTCCACGATATGGCAGACCGCGTGATCTAACTCTAAGTCCATCATGGCGCGGGATAGGTTTGTTTGATCGGTGTTAAGCGAAAACACTAGAAAGAACCTGGGCGCGGGCGTATCAGGAACGCGCTGCTGAAGCCTAAGACGCCTGAGAAGAGCTGTGAGCGCGTCCATGGTCTCATGTTTAAGAATTTCATCCAAATCATCGATGAGGATCGCGCGAACTGGTGGACCCTTTGATGCGTCTTCATTAAGAAGCTCTTCAAGGGCTGTAGAAGTTGGCGGATCACCTTGGTTGAATGCGCAAACATCCATTTCAAGCTGCTGCGCGAGAGGCTTGACAGCCTGAAGCAACCTGCTCCTGCCAACTCCGCAACCGCCAGCTATGCACACGATGGGCGCTACATGTGGAGTTCCTTTTGCTACGGCTTTCATGCTCTCCTCGATGAGAGCAAATTCGCGATGCCGGCCGATGAGCTTTCCCTCCTTGGGCAGATAAGCCAGAAGCGTCTGAAGACATTCGGGCTCGCGCTTTCTTGAAGAGCTGTATTGAAGAGCTTGGGCAGCGACTATTGCTGAAGGATATCTATCGTCAGGATGACGCGCCATGAGCTTCATTATAATGCGGTCGAGATATGCAGGTATCTCAGGTCGATGCGCAGAAGGAGGTGGCGGATCAAAATCAAGATGCTTCTTCAGCGTGCCCATCACATCAATTTTTCCATGCGAATCTGTAACGCAAAACGGCTGAACGCCTGTGAGGCAATGGTAGAAGGTAACGCCCAGCGAGTAGAGATCAGATCTGTGGTCGGGAGGAGGGTAGGAGATTTGCGTTTCGTCGCATAGGCGCATTACTATGAGTTCTGGCGCCATGTAATTTGGTGTGCCGCCTGGTCTTTCTGGCGGACGAAAGGTTGCAAGCCCAAAATCGATGAGCGCAAGCGCTTGCCGATCTTCTAATTCTCTCAACAGCAAGTTGTGGGGTTTTATATCCAGATGCAAGAGCTTGTGACCGCGAAGATATTCGAGCGCTCTCAGTGCCTGCAGAAGCATGTCTTCAAGAACGGGAACAGGCGCTCCCACAAGCTTGCGAAAATCGCCTGCGGTCAAGAGTTCGCTCGTAAAAAAATAAAAACCGGATTGAGCATCCAGCCCAAAATCATAAATCTGTCCTATGTTTGGGTGAGACAAAGTTTTGAGGATTGCAAATTCGTTTTTAAATCGATCTGCAACTTCAGAGCGCGATTTGACAGGTGACCATTTTAAGAATTTAAGAGCGACACGTTTTCCTTGTGGGTCTAAGGCGGCCCACACCACGCCGCTTCCGCCCTCAGATAATTTGTGCTCAAGCCTGTATTTTCCCTGTACGATGTAGCCAACTTCCGGGATGTTAGGAAAGAGTCCTTCCTGTGTCATAGCGCTTAATTATACAATATTTTCAGGACCTTGCAAAGGGATAAGGGCAGCTGGTGGCTGCCAGGAAATCATGTTAAAGTATGTTATAATGTATTTATGAAGTCTAATGACTCGAAAATAGCGTCGCTATGGCATATGCCAGCGCTGCTTATTATTATATGCGTTGTCATTGTCTCTTGCGGAAGTGATGCAGGCAACGGAGGTAGCGGAAATGGAGGAAATGGCGGCGGCCAGTCCACCAATCCTGAGGTAACTACTACCTGGCCTTTGGCAAATGCTACTGATGTATATGCTATCCAGCAAGTCTCTGTAACATTTTCTAAAGACATGGACGCATCGACCATAACCACAGACTTTTCAGGGGGATCGTTTGTTCTTAAGAACTCAAACGGGGATCTGATGCCTGGGGTGATAAGCTATGATGATGAAACCAGGACAGCGACCTTTACTCCTATTATGAGTCTTGCCGTGCCAGAGACTTATACGGCAACTGTGACGTCTGCTGTAACCGATGAAGACGGACATGCTCTTGCAGAGGACTACTTATGGAGCTTCACGACAACTGGTTTTTACTTCATCGTGCTTTCAGATACACACGTAAGAATACCTGGCAATCCGGATGATGCATTCTACAACAATCAACAAAACCTGGACAACCTTGAGGAGACGATATCCACGATCAATGATTTTTATTCTGATGCTGCATTTGTCGTCGTGACAGGGGATTTGGTCGGCTGCCTCTTCTCTGAAGATCCTGATGACTACGTTATAGGAGGCGACAACCCGGCAGAGAGATTTAAATCCATGATGGATGAGCTTGCAATGCCATACTACTCTGCGCTGGGCAACCACGACTATATGAAGGGTTTTGACGCAGTCGATGGTGAGGGGTGGACCACAGATAATATCATGGCTATCGAATCAGTATGGAATAAAGTCTTAGGCATTAATCCGTACTATTCGTTCGAATATGAAGGAATAGACTTCATCATCCTCAACAGCAACAGGGGCAATGCAAGGAGTGTAGTCTGCCCATATAGCGAACACGAGGCATTTTGCATTGGCTCATTCGACGATACCCAGATGAACTGGTTGGTGGATAAGCTAAGTGAAAGCGAATATGCACTGCTCTTTTTTCATCACCCGCTGCATACGGACACGGCTTCTATTTTGTGGTCTGTTTTCGGTGACAGTTTCTTGGTTGTGGACAATGACAGGATCTACGATATCACAGAGAGTCATGTCAGCACCATAAAGGGTATCTTCGTGGGCCACGGCCACATAAAAGAATATGACACGCTTTGGAATCTGATAGACGTAAATGAAACTGCGGCAACAGGAGGCTACTTCAGCGAGGCTAACAATATAAATTTGGTAGGACTGTGGCGGTTAGTTTCTTGTAGAAATCTAACACCTCGATGACCTCCTTCGAGGTAAAAGTAGGCCGACCTGTCTTGGGATCAAAGAGTCGGCCGCTGTTCGCCTTAGTCAGTTCTCCCACTGCAATATTGATGAAGAGGCCCACCCCGGGAAGGGAGAGGCCGTAACGGGTCACCCGTCCGTCCTTGTCTCGCTCCATCATGGCTTCTGCCATTTTTATGAAGTCATCCCATGTCTCTGGTGCCTTCAACCCTTTTGCCTTAAAGATGTCCTTCCGGTAGATCAAAAGCGATGTGGCTGCCGAATGGGGGATTCCGTAGTACTTCCCATCGTGGAAGCACTGCCTTCGAACCGCCTCCCAGATATTGTCCCGGCCAATGGAAGCGGCAATATCTTCCTGGTCCCTCAAGAGGCCTTTTGCATAAAAGGACGCACACGTCACGGCCTGTCCATGGCTTGCGTCCGGAGGGGCGCCTGCGGCCATAGCCGCTGTCAGCTTGGCCTCCAGGTCGCCCCATGCCAGGGCCTCCTGTTTCA
>JBDRBN010000108.1:0-31500 GCA_043822785.1 Pseudomonadota bacterium | reverse complement strand
CATGTCTAGGTGTCATTGCGAGGAGCGTTTAGCGACGAAGCAATCTCCCGCAAACACAGGTTATAAGGGGATTGCTTCGCTTTGCTCGCAATGACATCCATGAAAAACAAGCAGTTCTAACGCGACAGCAGTGGGATTTCGATATTCGGAATTATTATAATGGAGGCATTTCATCTGCATCTGCAGAAGGCATGAGTCCTGGTGCAACGTACTCATCAGGCCCGTGTGCTAAATCATCAAAGCGCGTGAGCGATCCCCTGAAAGCGAGAACAACCTTTCCTGTAGGGCCGTTGCGCTGCTTGCCAACGATCACTTCGGCCTTGCCAGCATCTGGACTTTCCTTGTTGTACATCTCATCGCGATAGATGAATGTTATTACATCTGCATCCTGCTCGATCGCGCCCGATTCACGTAGATCCGCCAGCTGTGGCCTCTTGTCCTGCCTGGCCTCCACGCCTCGGTTAAGCTGGGAGAGTGCGACCACCGGAACGTTAAGTTCTTTTGCCAAAGCTTTTAGCGATCTGGATATTTCAGATATCTCGCGCTCGCGGCTCTCTGCCCTGCCTATACCGCGCATGAGCTGAAGGTAATCCACAACTACGAGATCGAGGCCGTGCTCGCGCAGGAGCCTTCTTGCCTTTGCCCGTATCTCCAACGCGTTTAAGGCAGGGGAGTCGTCTATGAAGATGGGTGCCTCAGACAATAGCCCTGCAGCGCGTGTAAGCCTTGGCCAATCGCCTTCGCTTAAGAATCCGCCGCGAAGTTTTGACGCATCCACCTCTGCACGCGAACAGAGCATTCTCTGAACCAGCTGCTCCTTGGACATCTCGAGCGAGAATATGGCTACTTTGTGACCTGCCTCTACTGCTACGAATTCGGCGATGTTCAATGCCAGAGCAGTCTTGCCCATGCTTGGGCGGCCGGCGATGACTATGAGGTCTGAGCGCTGAAAGCCACAGGTGATGCGATCAAGATCTTTATAGCCTGTGGGCAAACCCGTGAGGAGCTCTTTGCGTTCATAGAGTTGTTCGATTGCTTTGAAACTGTCTTTTACTATTTCTTTTACGCTTGCAAATCCCTGTTTGATGCGGCGCTGCGCAATTTCTAGGATTATTCTTTCAGCCTGATCAACGAACTCGTCTACGTTGCCTTCCTCTTGATATCCACGCTGGGCTATCTCGGTTGCTCCATCGATGAGTAGCCTTCGCAGGGCTTTTTCGTGGATTATGCGTGCATAGGAACCTGCGTTTGCAGAAGTAGGAACGTCATCCACAAGCGAGGATAGATAAACTGCTCCACCTACCTCTTCAAGATGTCCCTTTGATTTAAGCTCGGTGGTGACGGTGACAAGGTCTGAGGGTTCGTTTCGCTGATAAAGGCTTATGATCGCATCGAATATCTTTCGATGTGCTTCGCGGTAGAACGTATCCTTTGTGACAAGTTCCACAACGCGGTGAATTGCCTCGTTGTCTATGAGCATGCTACCCAGAACCGAGCGTTCTGCCTCAAGGTTCTGTGGCGGAAGCTTCATCTTTTGCGTAGTAGGTAGTGTGGTCATAATTAAGTTTTAAATATATACAACATATAAAAACTAAAGAACGAATTACGAACAACGAACAACGAAAGTAAAAAACGCAAAGCGTTTTTTACTTTTTAACGACCCATACCTTAACTGTGGCTGTGACCTCTGAATGCAGCTTTGCTGGAACATCGAAAATACCAAGATTCTTAATCGGCGCGTCGAGGTGGATATCGTGACGGTCGATGATAAAACCCTCGTTTCTCAAAGCTTCTGAGATATCCTTGGTGGTCACCGAGCCAAAGAGCTTGTCCTCTTCGCCTGCATCGCGACTTATGGTGAGTGATAAAGCACCGATCTTTTGGGCTAACTCTTCAGCAGTTCTCTTGCGCTTGAGCTGAAGCGCTGCAACGATTTTCTTTTGGTGTTCGAGCTGCTTTAGGTTGTTGGGAGCAGCCACGATTGCTTTTTTCTTGGGCAAGAGGTAATTGCGGCCATAGCCTTCTCGCACAGTTACCACATCGCCGGCTTTGCCAAGGCTTTGAACATCTTCTTTTAAGATAAGCTGCATAGGATTCCTCCCCTGTCTTCTATTATTGTTGTTGAAGCATGCGCCAGCGCCTGAGCCTGAAGTTAGCCCACACATCGAAGATGCCCAATACGACGAGCGCTATGCTAACTGTTTGTAAAAAGATTATCATGACAATGTACGCGAGTGTACGAAGCAGTGAAAAGCGAATTCCTCGCAGAAAATAGACTGTCACTGCCATTCCTTGGAGAAAGTAAAGCGCTCCAAGGCCGATGAGCAAGTTTAGCGAAAGTGCACCAAAAAAATTTGAACGAAACACGTAATTGTCTGCAAAGAACGTGATGCCGGAAGTTATGACTCCCCAAATGAGCCAGTCTGGAAGCTTGAAGCGCGCCATGTCGTTTGAGTGCATCAGGGTGTGACGTACCCTTACGATACGCAGGCCCGCCACTGCATTTATGGCAACTGTGACTACGATATATACGAAGGTTAATGAAGGCAGCGCTCGTAACATTGTCGTCACAATTTGTTCTGTGTGGTCAGCAATAAAGGCTAGCTGTGTGTTTTGTGAACTTGTTGCTTGGTTTGCCTGTGCTATCTCGCCTAAAACGTAGCGCATATAGGAGCTGGCTCCTTGTGCAAGGCCTGTAGCTCCAAATAATTTTGCCACTGCGAAAGTTGCGATTAGTATACCTGAACCGGCCAGCAAGGCGTAAGTGCCCCAGCGCATTATGCTAAATCTTTGCTGCGTTCCCCAAGCTAAGGTAAGCGCTATTGCGGCAAAAAAAGCAAAGTAGCCAACGCCAAACACTTTGAGAAAAATGGCTGGCATGAATTCTGCCATTCCCTGCCCTGGTATAGGAAGGTAAGCAAGGTAGCCCGAAGCCGCAATATTGCCGAACAACGAGTAGACGACAACCACCGCCAAACTGGCAAGACCAGATGCAAACCAGCCTGCATTTTGGCCACGTGCCATATATGCATACATGAGCGGTAGGGGAGTGAGGATTATCAGAAAACCGCTAAAGTAGAGCACAAGGGCGATGATGGCTGATATGCCAATAGTTTTTGTTTCTTGCGAACCAAACATCTATACTCCTTAGTGCATGGGCAATTGCGTTGCCGTAAACGGAATGAGTGCCATTATCCTTGCTCGCTTTATGGCGAGCGTAACCTCGCGCTGATGCTTAGCACAGTTTCCTGATATGCGACGTGGGATTACCTTGCCGCGTTCGGTTGTAAAGGACGTGAGTACTCTTGCGTCTTTATAATCTATGGAAAGTTTTTTATCAGCACAGAAGCGGCAGACACGAGGACGTCCTAATGTTTTGCTCTTCTTTTTGAATGTTTTTCCTTTGTTTCTTCCTCTTGGTTTAAATGCCATGGTTAAAGTCTCCTTCCTCCAGTTCGACTTCGGCTTCATAGTCTTTTTTTACAGGCGCACTTTCTAAAGCTTGAGCAACATCTTCTCCGCGCGCTACCACCTCTGCTGCACGAGATTCTACGTCTACACATTCATTTTTAATGATTGTGAGAAAACGCAGGACAGTGTCATCGATGCGGAGTGCGCGTTCGATATCGCTTACAGTAGAGCCGGCTGCTGCAAAGTCAAAACAGGTATATACGCCTTTAGTTTCCTTCTTGATAGAATGGGACAGAGAGCGCTTTCCTAAGCTTCTGGCAAAGAAGAGACGTCCATTCTTTTTTTGGATGATGGATTTGATCTTCTCGCTTGTCTCGTTGAGTTGAGTTTCGGTAAGCTCTGGCCTGGTGATGATTAAAGTCTCGTACTCCCTCATACTTCCTCCTTTCGGGTTATATAGGCCCTGAGACTACCCCAGGACTAAGGAGCTAAAAACAGTGACTAGTGACCAGTAACCAGTGACCAGCTAACAACTGGTTAATGGTATTCTTGTTGGGCTTTTGCAAGCCCCTTGCTTATTATCATTTCAATAGCTGATGCAGCTTGTTCAAAAGCTTTGGCCATTATTCTCTCTTCATCCTTCGATATTGGCGAGAGCACATAATCAGCGCCATCCATTCCCTCAGGCGGCCTTCCCACTCCTACCCTTATCCTTATAAAGTCTTTATGGCCTAGCGTTTCAATTATAGAAGCTACGCCGTTGTGCCCTGCAGACCCTGCGCATTTAGCGAGCTTTATTTTGCCGCTGTCGATATCCAGATCATCGTGAACCACTATGAGCGAATCAGCATCGAGCTTGTAGTATCTAAGAAGCGAAGTTACCGGCTCTCCTGACAAGTTCATATAAGTCTGGGGTTTGGCTAAGAGCACGGATTCCCCAGCTATGGCCCCGCTTGCAGTAAGCGCCCCAAAGGAATGTTTGCAAACATCCATGCCATGCCTTAGCGCGAGCTCGTCGATCACCCGAAAACCCGCGTTGTGGCGATGCCGGCTGTAAGAACGCCCTGGATTTCCAAGACCAGCTATGAGCTTCACTTAAGCTATGCCTTCGCTTCCTTTTCAGCCTTCTTTTCGGGTTCCTTCTTTTCTGCGACAGCTCCCTCGCCTTCAGCAGGAGCAGCTGCTACTTCACCCTCAGCCAGTTCTTCGGCAGGAGGTGCAACCACCTCTTCTTTGGCTGGAGGAACAACGGCTACCAGTGAGAAGTTTGTAATATGGGGAAACTCCACTCCCTTGGGCAAAGTTAAATCATCAGCGTGAATGCCGTCGCCGACGTCAAGTTCGGTTATGTCGATCGTTATTTTATCGGGGATATCATTTGGCTTTGCTTTGATCTCGAGGGTGTGGCGCTCCTGAACCAGCACTCCACCTTCCTTTACACCCTTTGATGCTCCAATCAACTCGATAGGAACTTCGATCTCGATCGTCTCGTCAAGGCTTATGGCCTGAAAATCAATGTGCTTAAATTCGCGTTTGAACGGATCAGCCTGATAATCCCTGATAAAGGCGAGGCCTGAGTCGGTTTTTTCGACTGTTAAATCTAACATCACGTTCATGCCAGCAGTCGTCTTTGTGGCTTTTTCGAACTGTAATTTGTCCACTACGATGCTGAGCGGTTTGATGTTTTTTCCGTAGAGGGTTGCCGGGATTTTTCCTTTGGCCCGCAATTTCTTGGCTATGCCCTTACTTGTCATGCGTTTTTCTGCAGTAATAGTAGCTCTTTCCATATTCCTTCCTCCTCAAATTTACTTAAACGAACAATGAAGAAACCGAATCCGCAGAATGTATGCGGCCAATAGCTTCTCCTAGAAGTTTTGCAACCGAAAGTATGCGGATCTTCTTGCAGCTAGCAGCATTTTCTCTAAGAGGTATTGTGTCTGTTACGATGAGGTCTTCGATCCTGGATTCGCTCAGCCTGCTTATGGCTGGCCCGGACAGCACAGCATGAGTACAACAGGCATGTACGCTGGATGCGCCGTTTGCCAACAGGATTTCAGCTGCTTCCACCATGGTGCCGCCCGTATCGATCATATCATCCACTATGACTGCATCGAGACCTTCAACATCGCCAATCAAGTGCATGGCTTCGCTTACGTTGGGCGCTCTGCGCCGTTTATCGATCATGGCCATGGGCGCATGCAAAAGCTTGGCAAATGAGCGAGACCTCTCTGCACCGCCAGCATCGGGTGCTACCACAACCAGACGATCTTTTGAAAAGCGTTCTTTGAGATATTCCAACAGAACAGGTTTTGCGAACAGATGGTCGACCGGTATGTTGAAAAAGCCTTGGATCTGCGATGCATGCAGCTCCATGGTGAGCACCCGGTTCGCGCCTGCAGCTGTAATTAGATCTGCGACGAGCTTGGAGCTTATAGGTGTGCGGGGACTTACTTTTCTGTCCTGCCTGGCATATCCATAATAGGGTATCACTGCTGTAATGCGATCTGCGCTGGCGCGCTTTAGCGCATCGATCATTATTAGCAGTTCCATTAGGTGTTCGTTGGCAGGGTGGCATGTAGATTGGATGACGAATACGTCTGCGCCGCGCACATTGTCTTCGATTTCGACCCAGGTTTCGCCATCAGAGAAACGTGTGACTGTGGCTGGCGATAGCTTTTTCTTCATCGAAGCTGCGATCGCCTCGGCGAGCGGGCGGTTTGAGTTACCACTCAATAGCTTTAAGTTGTTATTGCCAAACATAATACCTCATCGGTTTGGATGTTAACTTCTGCCCGCCACTAATACGTTGGCGGGCATGATGGCTGTAGTTTCCTACGGTCGCTTCGCTTCCTCCGTCACAACACTCATCATGCTGGGGCGGGAGGATTCGAACCTCCGGTGCCAGAACCAAAATCTGGTGACTTACCGCTTGTCGACGCCCCACCTCAACATGGCTAAGAAGTACTCTTTGCAATCACTTCTTGATACGCCTTGAGCACCCTGTCTTCTATCTTGCCCCTTATCTGGCTATTTAAGGGGTGGGCCGTATCGCGGTGCGTACCGTCCTTTCTCTTTTTGGAAGGCATGGCCACAAATAGCCCCTTTGGACCCGAGATGATCTTTACGTCGCGCACTACAAAACAGGCGTCGAACGTGATCGTGGCATAGCCTTTAAGTCTTTCCTCCTCTACTGGAAACACTCTAACTTCTGTTATCTCCATCGTCTCCCCCAAGCCGATGTTTATGATTTACATTCGGCGGCGAGCCCCTCTGCAGAAAAGACGCGCCATTTCTTATCATTTATATGTTCGCGCGCTGCATCCCTTGAAGCTTTTTCAGCGAAGACGCCAAATACGGTAGGCCCACTTCCTGACATGAGCACGCCTTTTGCTCCAGCATCTTTAAGAGCGGTCTTTATAGTTTCGATTTCCGGATGTGCCGAAATCGTAACGCGCTCAAGATCGTTGTGGAGGGATGCGATAACATCGCTAAATACCTGAAAAAGCGGGCGGACCCTAGCATCTGGGGTGTGCAGAGTCAACTGCAAATCCCATTGTTTATAGATCCATGACGTGGATACAGAAAAGCCTGGATTAATTAGTAGAAACGAGAGGTTAGGAAATGAATCGTAAACTGTTACCCGATCTCCAATTCCTTCTACGAATGCTGGCCCATTATGGCAGAAAAAAGGCACATCAGCTCCCAGGGTTTTACCGAGTTCTGCTAACTTATCTGTAGCTAAACCAAGTTCCCAGAGCTCATTTAAGCCTTTGAGAACTGCTGCAGCATCGCTGGAACCTCCGCCAAGGCCTGCTGCTACTGGAATATTCTTTGTAAGCTCAATGCGCACTCCTAATTTTTTGCCTGTTTTTTCGCTTATGATTTTTGCAGCGCGATATGCGAGATTTTTTTCGCCAGCCATGCCTTTATCAGAAATTCCATCTACGGTGATATCAATACCAGCTGGCCGCAATTTAAGCTGTATTTCGTCATAGAGGCTGAGCGGCAACATGACCATTTGAAGATCATGATACCCATCAGGCCTTTTTCTTATTACCCGCAGAAAAATGTTAACCTTTGCCGGTGTCTTTAGGGTGATCTCTTGCATGAGGACTTTGCTACTCCATATCTTTAGGAACAGTCAACTGTCGTGTAAAAAAGCCGGGGCATCTGGCAATGCCCCGGCTATATTCATTTATCTCACGTCATTTTCATGTACCGCCATCAGTTACATCTACCAGTGCTGGATCAAATGCCACCATGTGTGTCCATCTCTCAGAAGCCGTACCTTCTGCCTCGTACCACCTGTCAGTGGCAGCCACAAATACTACTCCGGATTCATGAACAGCTATTGCGCCAAGGTCATAACCTACATCTATCGTCTGTGCGAGCGTGGGTGATGATGGTGAGGAGAAGTCTACGATGAACACCTTGTCTATGCCAGCGCTGTTATCTGTGCTGATATAAGCCTTGTCATCCTTGATCTCGATGCCGCGAACTTCATCTGCATATTGAGAGATATCAATAGAGCCTGCTACCTGTCTATTTACCATATCCACTATGTATATTGTTGTGAGTTGACTTCCAGTGCCTCCGGCTACTACGGCATAGTTCTTATCAGCGGTAAGGGCTAGCTCATAAAGAGGCACAACTTTTACGTTTTGGCCCAGCGATATGGTGGCGACCACAGCCTGAGCAGGATTTTGCTGTTCGGTGTTTATGATATCGATGGATGCACCGTTTGCGCCTTCGCTATTGAGAACCGCAATTTCATTTGTGCTTAGACTTTCAACCGCACAGGGCTTTTGGCCGGACGTGTATATAGGAAGTTTTAGATCATTCTGATCTAAAGAGCCATCTAGTTTGATGCCATAAGAAAGCACCAGTCCGCTATCGGTAACTTTATTGGATGCGATCAAGAATAGCCTGTCGTCACCATCCACCTCTTTAATTACTCCTGCTTGTATCTTGCTAAGATCGATCTCTAAGATCGGTTCTACTTGTGCGTATTTTATTTGTTGCAGAAGCCATTTCTTCGAAGCACCGTTATCATCTATCAGCGCGATCCCGCTCATAAAGGCTTGGTCTTCCTCAAACGGTACTAGGAAGAAGCTGTTTTGGAGCTCTGTTACTTGTACTGGATGTATGTGTCCAAGTCCATCAACATGTTCGCCTATGAAATACTGATCGCCCGTCCCAAAGCTAGCGCTGGCAGATGTCATGGCGTCATTGGAGTCGATGTTGATTAAGCCTTTGCGGTTAGTCGGGTAGCCGGTCATGAGGTGCATCTTGTTCTGGTTGATATCCAAGTCGAGCACCTTGCAATCTCCGCTGTAAGAGCATGTATAATAATTGTCATTAAACCCATCATGCTCTGGTATGCCGCCAGCGCCTCCTGTGCCTCCTGCGCCGCCCGCACCTCCTGAGCCAGACGTAGCTCCTGTGCCGCCTGTGCCAGCCGTGCCTCCGGTTCCGCCGGTGCCGGCATCTTCATTTCCGCTTGAGAATTCATCGTCACAGCCAAGGGCTAAGAGGCCAAGACCTACTATCACTGCTAGTGCTCCTATCATGCTCTAACACCTCCCTTTGGGTGATCTCTTGTTAGTTTGTTACTTGCAATGGATCAAACGCCACAATGTGCGACCATCTCTTCATCCCATTGGTTTCTGCAGTGCCTTCTGCTTCCCAGTATCTGTCTGTGGCAACTACATATACTATGCCTGACTCATGAACAGCTATTGCGCCAAGGTCGTATCCAACAAAAACAGCTCCTTTGCGTTTAACCTTTTCAGGCGTTGTAAAATCGATGATGAGCACTTCGTCACCATCAGTGCCGCCCACTGTACTGATATAAGCATTCATATTTTCATCAATATCGATTCCGCGTATCTCTTCGCAATACGACATATCTTTAAGATCCAAAGAACTTTCCAATGTTGCTGTTTCTAAATTTACTATGTAGATAGTTGTGCGCTCGCCTTGTTCGCCGCCTGCTACAATGGCATATTTCTTATCAGCTGTAAGGGATAGCTCATAGAGCGGAACTGCCTCTACATTCGGTCCGAGGGATGTGTTGTTGATGACCACCCCTTGGACGGTATCTATAATATCTATGGAAGCCCCAAAAAGGCCTTTGGTGTTTAGTACGGCCATCCTGCCATTGCCTAGATCCGCAATGGTAGAAGGTTTTTTGCCAGAAGTAGATATGGGTGTGGATGCATCTGCCTCGTTCAGATCGCCGTTTGGCTTGATGCCATAAGACATGATTTTTCCATCCTCTGTTGTTCTATCAGTAACTGACAGATAAATCCTACCATCTTTATCCAAACCTGCCAGTATGCCTATAGGATCGACACCGAATTTGGGATCGAGGACCCATCTAGGTACGTAGCCAGTTTGGTCTATGAGCGCGATGCCACTTTTCCAAGCCATATCCTCGCTAAACGGGACCAGGAAGTTTCCATTGGAGAGTTTAACGAGCTGCGGTGGATGTACAAGTCCGTATCCTTCTACATCGTGACCGATGAAATTTTGGGTACCAAAGCCAAAATTTGCATCAACAGATGTCATGGGCTCGGTCTGATCGAGATTGATCTTGCCCTTGCGGTTGATGGGATAACCAGTCATGAGATGCATCTGATTTCCGTCCAAATCCAAGTCGACCACAGGACAGTCCCCATCGCTATTGTAAAAGCAGGTGTGAAACTTGCCGTTAAAGCCTTCGCGATCCCAAGGATTTCCACCACCAGCTCCGCCGACGCCGCCAGCTCCTGCATCAGCGCCTCCAGATCCTCCAGTTCCACTCGTGCCTGCAGAACCTCCGGTTCCACCAGTGCCAGCATCGTTGGTATCGTTGGGGCCATTCTTGGAATCGTCAGAGCAGCCATAGGCTAAGAGGCCAAGGCCTATCATCACTGCTAAAGCTCCTACCATGCTGTTATCCCTCCCTCATCACCGTCCGAATGATGCATGTTTGTAACTATAAGATGAGCACTTCAATTTTATGAAATGTAGATCAATTTGATTGCCATGTATGTGATCGGCGCTATTCGCAGGATGTTGCGTGGTATTTTAGAAATTCAACTCCTTTTTTATACCCTATGCAAGTGTTATTGTATGACGCTATACACATAGAAAGTATGACGTTATACACATAGAAACGTCAATAATATCAATAAAATACCCAAGGCATTACGGAGCAATTACTTGAAAACATGTTGCATCTGGCAAACACGTTCTTTATTAATGCGTCATGAAATCGGCCATTTCCATAGTGCTAGCTGGAGGGCAGGGCGAAAGGCTAAGACCCCTTACAAACGATCGGGCAAAACCTGCAGTGCCTTTTGGGGGGCACTATCGTATAATCGACTTTGTTCTCTCAAATATCACCAATTCCGGGCTGTTTCGCATTCACGTACTAACTCAATTTAAGTCTGATTCCCTTCTTCGTCATCTTAAAAAGGGATGGTATTTGCCCCCTCTTCTCGATCAATTTATCGATGCTGTGCCTGCGCAGATGAGAATGGGTAATCATTGGTATAAGGGTAACGCTGACGCTGTATTTCAAAACTTTCATCATATACGCAATGCCAATGCTGACACCGTCTGTATCTTTGGAGGGGACCACATCTACCGCATGAACGTTCGCCATCTCTTGGAGTTTCATAAAAATACAGGTGCTGATGCTACTGTTGCAGTCATACCCTTCGAGAGCCAGCAGGCATCTGACTTTGGAGTAATCAGAACAGATGATAACTGGAGAGTTGTTGATTTTAAAGAAAAGCCCTCTGATCCTGCGCCCATGCCAGGCGATTCATCAAAGTCATTGTGTTCGATGGGCATATACGTATTTAATGCAAACGTTTTAGAAGAATGCGTTATAGATGATGCAAAAAATACAAGTTCTACGCACGATTTTGGTCGGGATATCATTCCCGCAATTTATGACACAAAAAAAATAATGGCTTATAACTTCATGGAAAATCCAGTGCCAGGACAAACAGAGTATGAACGTGGCTATTGGCGAGATATTGGAACAATAGATGCTTATTGGAAGGCATCTATGGATCTTGTGTCTGTAAGTCCTGTTTTTAACCTGTACAACACGAGTTGGCCCATCAAAACTGCGCATGATCCTAATCCACCGGCCAAGTTCGTGTTCGCAGATGAAAAGAGCAAAAGGGTAGGAAAGGCTACCGATTCCCTTGTATGCGATGGCGTAATCGTATCTGGAGCAAGGATCAATCGTTCCATACTTTCGCCTTGTGTGCGTGCAAACAGTTTTGCCGATATAGAGGAGTCGATCGTATTCGAATGCGTCAACATAGGCCGCCACGCAAAGATACGCAAGGCTATCATAGACAAGGACGCAGTGATATTACCAGAAACAACAATTGGCTATGACCTGGAAGAGGACAAGAAGAGATTTTATGTGTCTCCTGAAGGCATAGTTGTTGTGCCAAAGGGCACCAAAGTCTGAAGGATAATTCACCTATATGAAAAACACTTCTATCGCATTTTTGTGGCACATGCATCAACCCTATTACAGGGACATGGTGACCGGTGAAAGCTCTATGCCGTGGGTGCGCCTTCATGGTACGCATTCATACTTTGATATGCTGCGCCTTTATCGAAAATTTCCAAACGTTAAAGGCACTATAAACTTTGTTCCATCACTCATCGAACAGCTTTTGGCATATACCGAAGAGGGAAAATCAGATGCCTTTTTGGATCACACACTAGTACCTGCAACGGAGCTTACCATTCAACAAAAAGTTTTTTTGTTACGTCACTTCTTTATGGCAAATACCGAGCGAAAGATCGAGCCATACGGTCCATATCAAAAACTTAGAGCAAGGCTGGGGCAGGGCGGCGCAAATATCGATTACAACCAGGCTGTGAGATTTTTTTCCACGCAAGAATATTTAAACCTTCAAGTTTATTACAATCTCATTTGGTTTGGATTTGCATCCAGGGAGGAGATTCCAGAGCTTACAGAGATGCTTTCATATGGTGGGCACTTCACAGAAGATCAGAAGCTTTTTGTGGTCGATACCCAGCGAAAAGTGCTTGGCAATTTGTTAAAAGAGATCAGCGCTGCTTGCGAATCCGAAAACGTTGAAATTTGCACAACGCCTTTTTTTCATCCCATGCTTCCTCTTCTCATAGATACCGACATTGCAAAGCGCGCTAATCCAAAGACTAAGCTTCCGCCCAGGTTTCGAGCGCCAGAGATAGCAAGGGCACAAGTAAAAAGGGCGCTCGATGCTATGGAGAGATGGACGGGCAGGCGACCCAAAGGCATGTGGCCAGCTGAAGGTGGAGTGAGTCCAGAAATCATTCCATTGCTCCATGATGCAGGCGTTAAATGGATCGCATCTGATGAGAGGGTGCTTGAGCTTTCGCTGACAGAAAAACTAAAGGCAACAAATCGATATCAGCCTTTTAGGGTGCTTTATGAAAACGCGGGCGTGGACATCGTATTCAGAGATCATATACTTTCCGACCTTATCAGCTTTACATATTGCAAGATGCCTGCGGAAAAGGCTGCGGAAGATTTTATATCTCGCATAAGGCATATAGACAAAGCTGCAAAGGATAAACCTTGCTTGATAACCATTGTGCTCGACGGAGAAAATCCTTGGGAGTTCTATCCGGATGCGGGCAAAGAATTCTTAAATGCGCTTTTCACTGCGATCGAGCGCGAAGGTATTTCCACAACGAGAATTGGGGATTATGTTGAAACACATCCACCCCAAGAGGAAGTCCTCCACCTTCACTCTGGTTCTTGGATAGATGCTAATTTTAATATCTGGATTGGAAAAACTCAAAAGAATCAGGCGTGGGATTATATTAAACGCACGCTGGGTGAGACTGAAGGGGTGTTTACTAACACCGCAGTCGAGAGTGAGCCTAATGTGCACAAAGCGTTTGAGTCGCTATGCGCAGCATGCGGCAGCGATTGGTTTTGGTGGTATGATGACGACTTTGACTCGGCCTTTAAAGGTGATTTTGACAGAATATTCCGCACACACCTTAAGAATACATTTTCCCTTTTGGGAAAAGACGTGCCGCTTTTTCTCTTCGAACCCATATATCGCTTTGAGGAAGAGGATTCGTTAATCGAGCCCCCAGGATTTATCTATCCTGCGATAGATGGTACACAATCATCGTTTTTTGAATGGGGCAATGCGAGCCATATAAGCGTTCATGGTCGCACAAGTGGGGCCATGGCTCAAGCTTCCAGCGATCCGTTTGAAACAATATCATTTGGGTTTAACGAGCGTTCTTTCTTTCTGCGGGTAGATCCTGTAGATAGGTCAGGCGGCTTTTTAATAGGTGCTGATGATTTGCTAAACATAGCAGTCCATAACAATGGAAACCGCGCTAAGTTTTGTCTTTCAATGAAAGAAGGCAGACTCATGCTTGAGGCGGTTACAGATAAAGGAGGCAAATCCGAGCCGCACGGCGTACGGTTTGGCGTTGGTGAAGTTCTTGAACTAGATTTTGAATTTCAATCACTCGGACTTAAAGTTGGCGATGAGGTTACGCTTACGATTTCACTTTGTCGCCATGGAATTGAGGTCAGACGTTTTTCGCACATTCATTTTATAGTGCCAAACGATAACTATGAACTGCGGATGTGGTACGTATAAGGAGATAATATGCCTGAGCTTCGTAAAGATCCTGTTGTGAGCCGATGGGTGATAATATCGACTGAACGCTCAAAGCGCCCAACTGATCTGGTAAAACCAGAATCTGAGACAAGCAGTGATGCGAAACCAAAGTTTTGTCCATTCTGCGAAGGCAATGAACAGAGTACGCCCAGCGAAGTGCTTTGCTATCGCCAAGAGGGAACACAGCCCAACACCAGGGGTTGGACGCTCAGGGCTTTTCCCAACAAGTTTCCGGCTCTTATGATTGAAGGCGAAATCGGAAGGCGCGGGGATGGCATTTACGACATGATGAACGGCATCGGAGCTCATGAGGTGATTGTGGAGACGCCCGAACATGCTACCAACATAGTTGATCTTCCTGAAGACAGGTTTCAGGATGTGCTTTGGGCATATCGCGACCGCATAATGGATCTTAAGAAGGACAAGCGCTTTCGCTACATCCTTGTTTTCAAAAATCGAGGACTGCGCGCAGGCGCAAGCCTTGAGCATACACATTCGCAACTCATTGCATTGCCCATCGTTCCTAAGGCTGTGGCTGAAGAGATGTATGGAACAAAAAATTATTACGATTATAAGGAGCGCTGCCTGTTCTGCGACTTGGTGAGCCAGGAGATAGAAGAGCAGAAGAGGGTGGTGACTGAGAACGAAGATTTTTTGGCAATTTGTCCCTATGCACCTCGTTTTCCATTTGAAACCTGGATTCTGCCAAAAAAACACGGCTCACATTATGAGAATGCAACCAAACACGAAATTAAAAATCTCACAGCGCTCTTTCAGCGCACGCTCAAAAAATTAAATGCTGCGCTAAAAGATCCGCCATATAATTTTATGTTGCACACGTCTCCGGTCAACGAGTCGGAACTTCAGCATTACCATTGGCACATCGAGATCACGCCGCGTATAAGTCGTGTGGCAGGATTTGAGCGCGGCTCGGGCTTTTACATCAATCCAACAGCACCTGAGGTGTCAGCACAGTTTTTGAGGGAGTTGGAGTTGCCTTGATTATAGCGAGAAAGGCGAGACCAGCGAGACACGCGAGAAACGTGGTCAAGGTGTAACGTTGCTTGCGTTGCTGGCCTTGCTGGCGTTGCCGGCAATTTAGTTGAGCAAAGAATTATCGAACGAATTATGGGTTCTGCATAAAGGGAGATTATAAATGAAGATCGTTATGATTGCATCTGAGGCTGTGCCGTTTGCAAAGACAGGTGGGCTTGCAGATATCGTTGGTACTCTTCCAGTGGCTCTGGCAGAGGCAGGCGAGGATGTCTCTATCATAATACCTTTTTACGGAAAGAAGATCGACAAAAAGAAGTTTGGCATTAAGCTGCTTTCAAATGTGACTGCTCAAGTAGAGGTGGGTAAAGAGAAGATCAAGGGCGAGGTGCTCTATTGCGAGATGCCAAGCGGTATAAAAGTTTATTTTATTTCGCAACCCACTTATTTTAATCGTGATGAATTGTATCAGACAACAGCGGGTGATTATCCTGACAATGCTGCGCGCTTTATCTTCTTTGCGCGCGCTGCGATCGAGTTGATAAATGCGCTTGGTACTCCGCCTGACATCGTGCATGTCCACGACTGGCAAGCTGCGCTCGTGCCAGTATATCTAAAATCCATTTACAAGGATAAGAAACTATTTGCGAATGCGCGCGTTTTACTCACCATACACAACCTAGGCTATCAGGGTCTGTTTCCCAAGGAGGAATTTCCGCTTACAGGTCTTAACTGGGAGTATTTTACGTTTGATAAGCTGGAATTTTGGGGAAAGGTAAATTTTTTAAAGGGCGGCATCGCATTTGCTGATGCAATAAACACGGTTAGCAAAAAATATGCTGATGAAATACTCACACCTGAACAGGGCATGGGCCTGGACAAAGCACTTTTGGCAAGAAAAGGTGTGCTCTGCGGCATACTCAATGGAATCGATTACAAGGATTGGAGCCCTGAAACAGATGTGCTCATTCCAGCAAACTTTACGCCAAAAGATATGAAGGGCAAAGAAAAGTGTAAGGCCGAGCTTAGAAAACATTACAAACTTCCGCATGATGATACGCCTGTCATAGGCATCGTAGGTAGGCTTACATCTCAGAAAGGCTTTGATATCTTATCAGAAGCTTTGCCAAAGCTCATGAAACGCGAATTTCAGTTTGCCATACTTGGCACTGGCGAAGCCAAATACCACGATCTGCTCACACGTGTGCGCAAGCAATATCCTAATCACATCGGCCTTGAGCTTGCCTTTGATAATAAGCTTGCCCATCTTATAGAAGCAGGCTCAGATATGTTTCTCATGGCATCGCATTATGAGCCGTGCGGGCTCAATCAAATGATCAGTCTTAAATACGGCACCATCCCCATCGTACGCGCAACCGGTGGGTTGGATGATTCCATCGAGGATTTTGATGTGGGCACAGAGAAGGGCAATGGTTTTAAATTTGAGGATTATACTTCAGACGCATTGGTGGCAGCTGTGGACCGTGCGCTCGATGCTTATAAAAAGCCTGCCGTATGGAAGAGGCTCGTTGCCAATGCCATGGAATGCAACTTCTCGTGGACCCGCTCTGCCAAGGAATACATTGCGTTGTATAGGAAGATGTTGGGTAAAAAGTGGTGAATACCCGCTTCCGTTTCCGCATCCGCGTCCGTTCCCGACAATTACGCTCGATTACTACCGGATGCGGAAGCGGAGCTTTTCTTAAAATTCTAATAAATCCAATAAAATTAAGAGGTTGTAATTAATATTATTATCATATATAATAATATTATGGATATTCATTCATTATCAAAAGCACTCAAGGATCTAAGAATTAAGCGGGGAATGTCGCTTGCCAAGCTCGCATCCCTTGTTAACACTTCTGTTTCTACTCTTTCGCGCTATGAAAGCGGTTGGGAGCGGTTTGAACTATATACCCTCAATAAAATTGCCACATCGTTAGGCTATAAGTTAGACATTGATTTTAAAGAAAACAGACCTGTACGAGCTCCAAAAACGATTTCAGGTGCAATTAAGAAATTACAGCGTCTATTCTGGGATCATAAATTAACAAAGAACGATTTCACGCGCTACCCTGTTTGGATAACGGAGCGCGTAATTGAATATGGCTCTTTGGAAGATGTGCAGGCGTTAATCAATGTGCTGGGCAAAAAGGCTTTTCTCAAGCAAGTTGCAAACAGCAGGTTTCAGTCGCCTAAAACAGAGGCGTTTTGGAAAATGATATTGGAGAAGGAGGGCATTAAATGTACGAAAAGACCCTTCCCACGGGAAGCAAGGATCTATTAGCTAAATTAGAGGCATTATCATCTCCTTATTTAAACGGCTGGGTTTTGGCTGGGGGAACCGGGCTTGCTTTACAGATCGGCCATCGCAAGTCAGAGGACTTTGATTTTTTTCGCCAAGACTCATTTCTCATAAGCAATATTCACAATGCCCTGAGACAACTTGGAACTTATGAGACTCTTCAGGAAGATGAAAAAACGCTAAGTGTTATCATATCGAATATCAAACTCTCGTTTTTTTGCGTAAGCGACCCGTTTGTCTTTGAGACAAAAGCCTATAGATTTTTTTCTTTGGCTGATATCCGCGACATTGCCCTTATGAAGCTCATCGCTATATCAGGTCGCGGCAGTCGAAAGGACTTTGTTGATTTATATTCTATCTTACGGCGTGGCCATCTTTTGCAGGATTTCTTTAATCTCATCCCAAAGAAATATGGAGAAGGCCGCTCCAACACGCATCATATACTAAAGAGCCTTACTTATTTTGATGATGCTGAAAAAGAACCAATACCTGAAATGCTGGAGCCATTTGAATGGAATGAATGTAAAAATTTCTTTATCAGGCAGGCACACGCAATAGTGCTTCCTGCAATGTGAATTGCGAGATATGCTTAATTTTCTCAGAAACCTCTTATTTTTACCTTTGCGCGTAGCTGTCTTTGTGGTGGGCTTTACATCCTACTGGATGGAAGTCGGTGCGGACTTTCTGGTGGGCGCAAGCCGCAGCACAGAATACGTGAGAAAGGGCTCATGTAATCGCTGCGGCCGATGCTGCGAGCTTTTGGCACTGGAGATGCCAAAGTTTATGGCAAAGCGCGATTGGCTGATTCGCCTCGAAAACATTTGGCACGATGCATTGCTTAACTTTGAGCCCGAAGGAGTCTATAAAAACTTTCTTGTGTATCGATGCCGATATTTTAAGCGCAAGCGCGAGGGGGAGATGGGATTTTGCTCCATCTATCCATTTCGTCACAGGCTCTGCAGGTATTATCCGAAGCAGATATTCCATACCCGATTTGCACTAAGCGCTGATTGCGGATTTTATTTTGTAAAGAAAGAGGTAGTAAATCGAATAAAGGATCGCAAGGCAAAAGGGTTTGTAACATTTGATGAAGTGCTGAAGGAGAAAACAGACGGAAGCGCGCGGGTAAAGATCCCTTGACATATCCTAGTAAAAACGCGAAGGTCCGCCTGTTTATCAGGCTGGCACAACCATTAAACCATTATATTTCAAGAGGTTGGAACCACTATCATGATAGAGATCAGATTTCATGGACGCGGCGGACAGGGCGCGGTTACTTCGGCAGAGCTCATCGCGCTGGCTGCCATTGAACAAGGTAAATATGCGCAGTCTATGCCTGCCTTTGGTCCAGAAAGGCGAGGCGCGCCGGTGCAGGCCTATCTGCGCGTATCTGATAAACCCATCCGCATACGCGCCGAGATTCTAGAACCAGATGTTGTGGTGGTCTTGGATGAATCGCTGCTGGAAGTGGCAAACGCTGTGTCAGGTCTTAAGAACGGGGGGCTTTTGGTAGTCAACACCACAGCATCTCCTGATGAGATAAGAAAGCGCGTGGGTTGGAAGGGCAAGGTGGCCACCGTGGATGCGCTGACCATTGCCATGGAAACCTTAAGGGTCCCCATCACCAACACCACTCTGATCGGCGCCATGATCAAGGCCAAAGAAATCGTTCCTCTTGCCACAATTGAAGCGCCGGTAAAGCACAGGTTCAACGAAAAGATTGCTGCACGCAACATCACTGCGATGAAACAAGCCTATGAAAAAACGCAGATAGGTTGAGGGGTCGAGGTGTTTCGACCCCTCATCCTGAGCGAAGGCACGTTATTTCTTGCAGAAATGATGTGCCGTAGTCGAAGGATCTCTGGGGCCCCGGAGGGGTTAGATAAATTAACTATAATATCGGAGAGAATCATGGAGGCTAAGACCTGGAAGGATGTTAAGCCCGGGGCGTTGGTGGACGAGCCAGGCAGTGCGCGAAACACGCGAACTGGCGACTGGCGTTCACAGAGGCCAATCTACGATGAAGAGAAATGCACCAAGTGCGGCATGTGCTACCTCTATTGTCCAGATGCAGCCATCAAGCGGCTGGAGGACGGCAAAGTCGAAATCAATTACTACTTCTGCAAAGGCTGCGGCATCTGTTCGCACGAGTGCCCGGTCGATGCGATCAAAATGGTAAAGGAAGGCGAAGAGAAAAAGGAGTTGTGATGTCAAAACGGATAGGAATTGAAGTTTCGCTGGCTATTGGCGAAGCGGTCAAAATGGCTAATGTAGATGTGATATCGGCCTATCCCATTACGCCGCAGACCCATATCGTCGAGGGAATTGCGGAACTCATCGCCAACGGCGAGTGGGATGCAGAATCCATTACGGTGGAGTCAGAACATTCGGCCCTGTCTGCCTGTCTGGGGGCGGCTGCTGCTGGGGCACGTACTTTCACTGCCACCGCGGGCCAGGGACTGGAGCTTATGCATGAGGTTACTTATATAGCCAGCTCCATGCGCCTGCCTATCGTCATGGCCGTAGCCAACCGTGCTCTTTCAGCTCCGCTATCAGTATGGGGCGATCATTCTGATGTTATGGCAGTGCGCGATTCTGGTTGGATACAGGTCTTCTGCGTAAGTGGCCAGGAAGTCTTTGATCACATCATCTGGTCCTTCCGCGTTGCTGAGGATAAAGACGTGCTCTTTCCTGTGATGGTCAATCTGGATGGCTTTCATCTAACCCACGTGGTGGAGCCGATCGAGATGCCGGATCAAAAGGATATCAACCGTTTTCTACCGCCAAATAAATATCCAAACGCACTAGATCCCAGGCGTCCGCTCATGCACGGTTCGTTTGCCATGCCGGCATACTACACAGAGGCAAAGAAGGCCCAGGAGGTAGCGTTCGAAGGGTCAAAGAAGACCATACTCAAAGCCTGGGACGAGTTCGAAAAGATCTTTGGTCGAAAGTATAAGCCGGTGGAATCATATAAAACTGACTGTGCTGAGACACTTATGCTCACCATGGGTAGTTTCAGCCAAACAGCTGAAATCACCATTGATGAACTGCGCGCTGCAGGCGAAAAAGTTGGGCTTATCAGTCTGCGCCTGTGGAGGCCTTTCCCGTTTGAAGAATTAAGGGAAGCGGTCAAGGGTGCAAAGAGACTAATCGTTTTGGATCGCTGTATCTCATCCGGAGGCCCGGGCGGTCCAGTAGCAAGCGAGGTTCGCGCAGCACTTTACGATGTTCCTGATCGTCCGCAGATCGTCGGTTTTATTGCAGGTCTGGGCGGCCGCGATATGCGGCCAGAGCACTTTCGCGATATGTACGACCGAGGTATAAAGCTTGCAACTCAGGTAAGGCCAGAAGCTTCGGACCTGATGTTGGGCGTGCGTGAATAATTGCAGAGGAGGGATGACAACATGGCAGTACCAACAGCTAAAACCATACCTGTGGATGAGATCTTCACCTCAGGTCACAAGGCTTGCATTGGATGCGGCCTGGCCACCGCGGTTCGTTTGGTGTGTAAGGTGCTTGGCCGAAATACCATCGTTGTAAACGCCACCGGATGCCTGGAGATCATTTCATCGTGCTATCCGGTGACGTCCTGGGAGATTCCTTGGATCCACACTTTGTTCGAGAATAACTCAGCAGTCGCCTCTGGCATTGAGACAGCTTATAAGGTGATGAAGAGAAAGGGCAGGTATCCTTCTGATCAGCCGGTCAAGGTGGTGGCCATGGCTGGTGACGGCGGCACAGCTGATATTGGTATCCAGGCCCTCTCGGGCATGATGGAGCGCAACCATAATGTCTTGTATGTGTGCTATGACAACGAAGCCTACATGAATACAGGCATCCAGAGGTCGGGCGCTACACCTTTTGGAGCTTCCACGACCACTAAGCCTGCTGGTTCAAAGAGCATTGGTCAGCAGACCTGGAAGAAGAATGTGCCCGAGATTGCGGTGGCGCATCGGATTCCGTATGTAGCAACTGCTTCGCCTTCGCATCCGGTTGATCTGATGAAAAAGGTGCAGAAGGCGATGGCCATTGAAGGACCAGCTTATCTACATATTCTATCCACTTGTCCTACTGGCTGGCGCTCTGCTACTGACACTGCCATGGAGCAGGCCAGGCTCGCAGTCAAATCCGGCGTCTTTCCTCTCTATGAGGTGGAAAACGGGGTTTGGAAGATGCAGGTACAGAAGGAACTCACCCCTGTTGCTGATTACTTAAAGACCCAAGGGAGATTTCGTCACTTGACCGAAGAGGATATTTCTAAAATCCAAGAGCGCGTTAATGCTGAGTATGAACGGCTCAAGAAGATTTGTGCGGCCTTTAGCGAATAGCAAAAGGGCAGCTCAAATGAGCCGCCCTTTTTAGTAACAGCGATACATGCATCATGGGTTACAAGTTGACCCAAACTGCTTTATCTCCCACTTCGAAACATATCCATCGCCATTGGCTTTTTTGTCAACGCAGTGTTCCCAACTGGTGTTGATCTTTGGGTCATGCTTGCCGCGATTGTAACATTTTTTGGGATTCTTTTTACACCATGTGGATTTGCCCGCTGCAGGAGGAACAACCCATGCATGAGCAGGCGGCTTGTGGTGATATTTGTAATATTTATGGGCTTTGGCGTTGCCTGTGGTAACAGCGAGCATTGTGGATGTCATAAACACTACTGCAAATAGACTTAACAAAATTCGTTTCATCTTTTCCCCCTTTTTATTGGCTTACGGCTTACAGCATACGGCTCGTTCGCTATGCTTACTTACGGCTTATGGTGTGTGCTGTTGGCTGTCAGCTGTTAGCCGTTAGTTCCTTTAGCACCTGTTTGCTTATGGCCTTAAACGCGTCGAACACGCCTTGACCTGTTATAGCTACGGTCTCAAAATCCTCACGTCCATCTTTGTTGAGGTGCGCAGCTAGTTCTTTTGCTGGAACTGTGCCAGGCAGGTCGCGCTTGTTATATTGAAAAACGCAAGGTACATCATTCCACTCAAGGCCTTCTAGTCTTAGCATATTTTTTAGGTTTTCGAGGCTTTCGATGTTAGACTCCATGCGCGCAAGTTGTGAATCTGCAATGAAGACCACGCCATCGACACCCTTTGAGATCAGGGTGCGGCTCTGTTCGTACCCAACTTCGCCAGGCACGGTGTAGAGATGAAGCCTTACTGTATAATTTCCGATCTTGCCAAGGTTTAAGGGCACAAAGTCAAAGTAGAGAGTTCTGTCGTCATTTTGCGAGAGAGATATCATCTCACCTTTGCTACCTTTCTTCACTTCGCTGTAGAGATGCCTAAGAGTTGTGGACTTGCCGCTCAGAGGAGGGCCATAGTAGACAACCTTACAATTAATCTCTTTTGTGTTTTCATTTATAAAAGACATCGTTCATACCTCCAACGTTGCTTGCGTTGCTGGCCTTGCTGGCGTTGCTTGCATCAGCTTATTTCGGTACCCTCTCCCAATCCTTAAGAAACTTCTCAATCCCAATATCCGTAAGCGGGTGTTTCATGAGTTGTTTTATCACGCCAAAGGGGATGGTGCAGACATCTGCCCCTAACCGCGCTGCTTCGTGTACATGCAATGGGTTTCTTACGCTAGCTACTATGATTTGGGTTTCATAATCATAATTGCTGTAGATTTGGACGATATCAGCGATGAGATCCATGCCAACGTGAGTGATGTCATCAAGCCTTCCTACAAATGGGCTTACATATGTAGCTCCGGCTTTTGCCAGAAGAAATGCCTGATTTGGCGAGAAGCAAAGGGTGGCGTTTGTCTTTATGCCCATATCTGATAACGTTTTTATCGCCTTAATGCCCTCCACTGTAGAGGGGATTTTGCACACCACGTTGGGTGCAATATCTGCTAGCTTTTTGGCATCTTCGATCATGCCCTCGCAATCTGTTGCAGTGACTTCAAGGCTTACAGGTCTGTCCGGAATCTCCTCAAAGATCTCCTTGACTACTGTTTTAAAATCGCGGCCGGTTTTGGCTATGAGGCTTGGGTTTGTAGTCACTCCGTCAAGCACTCCCATTGCATTTGCTTCGCGAATTTCATCTATGGCTGCAGTGTCGATAAAGAGTTTCATGAACATTCCTCCTCAGTTTGTTTTTATGCATTTCTCGCTGCAGAAGTGGTTACCTCTATGGCCTAATGCTTCTGACTTAACAATAAACGTTCCGCAACGCATGCAAGCTACCATCTCTGCTGGTGCATCAGGTTTTTTGGAAAGTGCTTTTGAACTTTGCCGCAAACCTGTGAGCCTGCGAAGCAAGCTCCACACTAGATAGATTATGAGAGCGATTATTGCGATACGAAACATCTGCTTAGCAACTCCTTTGCTGTTAGGCCGCTAGACGGCACGACAACGTTTGGGGCTATATCACACAGAGGAACCAATACAAACAATCTTTTCTGTATGGCCCGATGGGGCACGCAGAGATCAGGTGTGTCGATAATTTTTCTTTCATAGAGCAATAGATCCAAATCTATGGTTCTCGGAGCACCCTTTTTGCGTTTATGCGGCCTTCCCAGTGCGATTTCTATCTGAAGCAATGCAGAAAGAAGCTGCTCGGGGAAAAGCCTGGTTTGAAGTTTGGCTACCCCATTAATATAGGATGGATCACTGACAATCGATGTGCCATCTACAGACTGGGCTTTTGATTCATACCACTTGGATACCTTGACGACTTCTATATCCTTAAAATTATTGAGCAGCCTTATGGCGTTACGGCAATTCTCAAATCGATCTCCAAGATTCGAGCCAATTCCAATGTAAACAGTATATTTCACTTTTATTTTAATCCGAGCACATCATCCATGCCATATAGCCCCGCTGGTTTTCCTTTAATCCAGCGCGCTGCTGATAATGCGCCCTGGGCAAATGCATCGCGAGTCTTTGCATGATGGGTGATGCTGAGCTTTTCTGTAGAATTTGAAAAATCTATCGAATGATCGCCAACAACCTCTCCGCATCTGACGGAGCGACAGGTTGTGCGCGGGTCATCCTGCTTACGGGTCCACACAGAATCATCTTCGAGGAAGACTACATCTGAATTCTTAGAGATTACATCCAGGAGCTTCTTTGCTGTGCCGCTTGGCCTGTCTAACTTATGCACGTGATGAGTTTCTTGTATGTCGATGTGAAAATCATTACCAAGAACGCGTGAGGCTGTCTGGGCAAGCTTCCACATAAGGTTTACACCGATGCTCATGTTGGGCGCGAATACTACGGGTGTGTGTTTTGAGGCTGTGCGCACCTGTTCTGCCTGCGATTGGGTAAGGCCAGTGGTGCCTATGACGATGGGCTTTTTGTAGTGGGCGCAAATCTTTGCGTGCTCGCCTGTAGCAGAGGCTGTAGAGAAATCGATCACTACGTCTGCAGCTTCTACGACCTCTTCAAGCGAGTTGCCTATATCAACTTCTGCTGTGATTTTGAGATCTGGCGCTTGGCTTGCCAGCTTTGCGATGAGCCTACCCATCCTCCCTTTAGCGCCTGTAAGTACGATGCCTATCATGCAATCACTCCATTTTCCTTCAGCACATCTATAAGCTCATTCCTATGTCCTTCTCCCATAGGCGTAAGTGGGAGCCTAAACTCCTCATTGCATCGTCCCATAATTGCAAGAGTCGTTTTTGCCGGTATGGGGTTGGTCTCTATGAACATGACCTTGTTAAGGGTTGCCAGTTCCTTGTGCAAGTGCATGCTCTCTTCGTCGTTTCCCAACTCGTGTGCATCCCATACTGCTGCCACCCGATCAGGCACTACGTTTGCTGTTACTGATATCGCTCCTTTGCCGCCTGCGCGATAGATGTCGTAGTTCATCGCATCATCACCGGAGAATACTGCAAAGTCATCAGGAGTCTTGGATATAACCTCCTTGATCTGGCCTAAATTTCCGCAGGCTTCTTTTATACCTATGATCGAGTCTATTGCAGCTAGCCGCGCTGTGGTCTCTGGCAGCATGTTGACACAGGTGCGACCTGGTACGTTATAGAGCACCATGGGCAAGTCCACAACACCAGCTATAGCGCGGAAATGCTGGTACAAACCTTCTTGCGTGGGTTTGTTGTAGTATGGCGTTACCTGCAACATGCCATCTGCGCCTGCTTCTTTGGCCTTCCTGGCAAACTTAATGGCGTTTGCAGTGGAGTTGGATCCAGCGCCTGCCATAACTCCAACCCTGCCTGCGGCTTGTTCTACCGCAATGCGTATCACCGCGTAATGTTCTTCAGGAGTAAGAGTAACGCCTTCGCCTGTTGTTCCGCATGCCACGATTGCATCTATGCCGTTTGATATTTGCCAATCGATGAGTGCCCTTAAGCTTTCCTCATCTATCCTGCCATCTTTGAATGGCGTTATGATAGCCGTCATGGCACCTTTGAAGATCATGGGATACCTCCAACGCGAGAAAAGCGAGACACGCAAGAAACGCGAGAAACGTGACAAGCCCATCCTTCAGACATTGCTGGCGTTTCTTGCGTTGCTGGCGTTTCTCGCCGGTTTATTAGATTGCTATTTCACCCGTATACACAGTTTCTGCAGGGCCGCGCATGTAGACGTGGTTGTCCTTTGGATTCCATTCTATTTCGAGCTTGCCGCCTGGCAAAACCACTAACATCTTGCGATCAGTGTAACCATTGAGAACCGATGCTACCGCTGATGCGCACGCTGCTGTGCCACAGGCTAAGGTCTCTTTGGCTCCACGCTCCCACACGCGCATGTGGATTTCGCTTTTGCTTATAACATTTACAAAACTTGCATTAACGCGCTTTGGGAAGATGTTGTGATTTTCAAGCAGAGGTCCGTATTTTTGCATGGGAAGGCTATCAAGATTGTCGTGGAACGTTACGCAATGGGGGTTACCCATGGATAAGCATGTGATACGAAACTCTTTAATCTCGGTCTTGAGCGGCCTGTTGATTATTCGGCCCGACAAATTTACTGGAATATCCTTTCCCTTCATTATTGGCTCGCCCATGTCTACCTCTATGAGCTTTCCTACGTGTTTTACGCTGCGCGGACCGGCATTCGTTTCGATCAGAAGTTCCTTTTTTGGGGATAGCTTAGCATCTTTTATATATCTGGCGAGACAGCGTATGCCGTTGCCACACATCTCGGCTTCGCTTCCGTCTGAGTTGTAAACCTTCATGCCAAAGTCGCATTTGCGAGATTTTGTTAGCAGGATGAGCTGATCAGCCCCAATACCCATATGGCGATTGCATAGCTTACGGGCTAAATGTGTGGGATTGGCGATGGTCTTCTTCAGACAATCGAACAAAATTGCATCATTTCCAATGCCGTGCATCTTCACAAATTGATGAGCCTTTGTTTTGGCTTTAGTGGACATCGTTAACTCCCTTCGGCTATAAATCATGCCTGAAATGCATAAATTGTTGTAATTTAAGAAAATTTTAATTACGATATCAGGCAGGTGCTGGTTTGTCAAGCTCGCAAACCCGCGAAAATCCAAGATCTTTTTGTATTGCAGGGTTTAATTTGCTCTTATAGATCAAACATCTTGACTTTTTTGACAATTTCACAGATTGTTCCTTCACCTTTCGTAGGGAATAGAGGTTTTCTTGATCGTCTGACAATCCTCAAAAAATAAGAGGTTTTTACGGCCTAAGCGCCTGCCTAAAAACTGCAAACTCTATCTGTTATATAAGATATTTAGGACTCTAACTCACCTGAACGCATGTATTATCAGAATAAAAACTTACATATTTTGCGAGAAAAGCGAGAAACGCGAGAAACGTATGCGATGTACTTTTCTCGCTTTTCTCGCCTTTCTCGCTGATTTATTTAGAAAGGAAACGGTGACGTATGCACCTCAACGAACTCAAGGCCAAAAAGATGCACGAACTAATGGAGCTGGGTGCCCAGTTTAAGGTGGAGGGCGCAGCCAACATGCGCAAGCAAGAGCTCATATTTGCTCTTCTACAAGCGCAGACTGAGAAAAATGGAGCCATATTCGGAGAAGGCGTTTTGGAGACGCTTCCAGATGGTTTTGGATTTCTCCGCTCACCTGATTACAACTACCTTCCGGGTCCTGATGACATCTATGTTTCTCCATCACAGATCCGCAGGTTTGCCCTTCGTACTGGCGATATTGTCTCGGGCCAGATCAGGCCTCCCAAAGAAGGAGAGCGTTACTTTGCTCTTCTAAAGGTAGAAGGGATAAGCGGCGAGACCCCTGAAAAGGCTAAGGGAAAGGTGCTGTTTGACAATCTCACGCCGTTATATCCTGAAGAGAGGCTACGGCTGGAATTCGATAAAAAGAACAATTCAACCAGGATCATGGATCTGTTCACTCCAATAGGCAAAGGACAGCGCGCACTCATCGTTTCTCCACCTCGTGCAGGTAAGACTGTTCTTCTGCAGGATGTGGCAAACGCCATCACATCCAACCATCCTGAAGTCGTGATGATAGTGCTTCTCATTGACGAGCGGCCTGAGGAAGTTACAGACATGGAGCGCTCTGTTAAGGCAGAGGTGGTGAGCTCTACGTTTGATGAGCCTGCGCAGAGGCACGTTCAGGTGGCAGAGATGGTTATCGAAAAGTCAAAGCGCTTGGTTGAGCACGGAAAGGATGTAGTCATCCTGCTAGAGTCCATCACAAGGCTTGCCAGAGCTTATAACTCAGTGGTTCCACCTTCAGGCAAGATCCTTTCAGGCGGTGTGGACTCAAATGCCTTGCATAAGCCCAAGCGCTTTTTCGGCGCTGCGCGTAATATAGAAGAGGGTGGGAGTCTCACCATCGTTGGCACTGCGCTCATCGATACCGGTAGCCGTATGGACGAAGTGATATTTGAGGAGTTTAAAGGAACCGGCAACATGGAAATACACCTGGATCGCAAGCTCATGGAGAAACGCATATTCCCATGCATGGATCTCAACAAGTCCGGAACACGAAAGGAAGAGCTCTTGCTTTCGGAAGAAGAGCTGCAGAAGGTATGGATCCTGCGCAAGATGCTGCAGCCGCTTAACCAGATCGATGCTATGGAATTTCTGCTCGATAAACTCAGGCCTTGCAAGACTAATAAAGAGTTCCTCATGTCGATGAATAAGTGATGGGTCGAGGTGTTTCGACCCATCATCCTGAGCGACCCTGAGCGAGCGATGGCGAGTCGAAGGATCTCGTGAGGTTCTTCAATGAATAGGGTAGCCTGTTATACCAAATCCCATCATGCATCCCTGCGTAATTGAAATAGTTCTAAAGGCTCCGAACATGAGTGGATTAAATGGGTAGGGATTCGGTTCTATATGAACCGTAAACCCATCATTTGATGCCAAAGTCGCGGACACAAACGCTATAGCAGAGCCCGTTGATGCAGGTGATGTTGGTTTAACAGTGCCTGGGTGGGGGACAGAGCGTCCATTTCCGTATGTTTCCCACGCTTTGGTTCCTTCATCCTTCAATTTAGCAAGCATATCTGTAATCGGTTTTGGCACATCGACATGCTGATATCTGCCCTCAGGTGTTAACTCCACGCGGAAGAGTTGATTGGTACATTTATCAAAGAGTACGGATGGTAGATTGCTTTGCGAATACATTATCGTGCCGTCATTTATCAAAGCGTTCACAGGGCTGTATGCTAAAGAACCGCTCTTCCATCCATCTATGGTTTCAAATCCTTCATAAGGAAATCTTCCTCCAAACACGTTTATGAATTTTGTTCTGCCTTCTCTTACCACCTCGCGCACGACTTTAGGCACTTGATCAATTGAAAGCCATTCCTCCCTCTTTTCGATGACCGGGTAGATTAAATCCATAACTCCAGCAGGCTCATCCACATCAATTAATTTTCCGTTTGCTCCCATGCCAGTCTTAAAGAAGACCTGCCGCAAAAGGTGCCAAAATGTGCGCGCTGGATATGAGCCGCAATAATTAATCAGCCCCTTTGCTAGAAGAGCTTGCAGAGGGTGTGTATCATCTTTAAAAACCCTGCCTCCATAAAGTTCGATCGCCTTTATCCTCAATGTCTTTACTAGCTTTTGCATATACTCTGGCACTTGGTTTAGAGGAGACCATCCCTCCATCGATTCGACCGCAGGCAGTATGAGATCTATAAGTTCAGGTTGCTCAACCGCTTGTATATATTCTCCATTCTCATCCACATCTGTTCTGAATAGAATTTGGCGGAAATCATGCCACACCTTATGAGGTGGAACTTGTTTGGAATATTGTATCAGCGCGTTTTCTAATATACTGCTGATGTGTTTATTTCGTCTGGCACTATATTCCCATCCTTTATTAGTTTTGTACCATGAAAGGTTTCCGCCATAGAGTAAAATGGCCATCTCCCTTGCTGCCATGATGAGCTCGCGCATGGGCTTTGGCAGCTCGTTTATCGGAACCCAGTCCTCTATCTTTTCTATGGCGTGATGTATAAGCTCCATGAGCTCATCAGGCTCATCCATAATAACTAGCTCGCCGTCCGCTCCCATTTCAGCTGTGAAGAGAAGTCGTATATCGCGCCAGAACTCGTATGGAGGATTTTCACTCGAATATTCTACTTCTCCATCTGCCAAAAACTTTTGTAGATGTTGTGGGAGCTCTACGTCTATAAGATCCTCGACCCTTTCCCTTGCCAATCTTATAAGCTCGCGAGTTTCTTCTGGCAGCTCGTCGAGCTGTAACCATTCGAGTTCATTTTCTGCTTCTACAGATCTAGGTGTCTTAGGCGCTGCTTCTTCAAACCTTGCTGCGCTTCTTGCAAGAGCATGTGTAATGTCTGAGCTAGGCGCGGCTCCGTATGCTTCATCTTCAAAGGCGAAACCATCTTCGTGCGGTGGTGACAAGTCTTGCTTTTTATTATATATAAATTTTGCTTTCTCTTCTCTTGCTCTTCTTAGTAAATCTGTTTCATCAATGTGCAAATCCGCCATCAATTCTTGAAGTTCCTCCCACGCTTTATCCAGATCATATAAGTCTTCATGAAGATAGACCGATAAAGCCACCCGCCTTTGCAGATATTCAGGATTGTCGTTTTTAACCTCCTTAACAATCGCTTTTCTAAGGTGTCTGAGTAATGGAAGTTCAGGAACATCATCGCTCTGCACCGCATCGAGGGTGTTTTGCCACAGAGCGGTGGTATAGGTGGTTCTTTCGCTGCCGTACACGCGTGATCCAGTCATGTTTTCACCCTGTCAATAAATGGACATGAATGACATGTGGAATCAAGGGGATTTTTTAAACACTGCCACGCCATTTGTGATTTTTGAAAGGCCTTCGAGGGATAATTCAAATTTGCCGATCTTGGCAAAAAGCTGAGAGGAGCTGCCGCCATCCAGCGCCATGGCATTGGGGCAGCCAAGCCCGCCCTCCCAAGGCGAATTTTTCATGCGACTTGCCAGCTCCTTCATGGTGATGCCGTATCCTTGCGTTATGACTATGACGACCCTGTCGTTTTTTGTAATGCCTATGGCAGAACGGGTTGAGATGCCTGATTTGAGTTTGGGTATGTTTCCATCGATAACTAACCTGGGACCCACTTGAATTGACATGGATATATCTGATCCTTCCTTAAACTTAGAAGGCGATGTGATCGACGGCTTGTCATCTCTTACGGCAAACACGCTCCACCAGCTGGTCTTGTGCAGGGGACGAATCTTTTTTCCGTTTTTAATGATGAGGCCGATGGACAGATGCTCTGGCGTGAAGAAACCGCCGTTTATTACTACCAGGGCTTTGTCGCGCTTTGCCAATTCCTCGACGGTCGCGCCCTGTTTTTCATTTGGAGCCATGGCTACGTCAAACCGATACAGTTTTGGATCAATGCGAAACGCATGTATGGCTACGCGTTCTTTTTCGCTAATAGCGAATGAGTAGGTTGCATACTCCAAACCTTTTGCCATTTGGTTCCATGTATAGGCACTCTTTGGCGTGCCAGCGCAACTGCTGGGAATTAGCGATAATAAAAGTGCCGCGATGAAAAGATGATGTTTCATAAAGGATAATCTAATTTCTAATATCCAATTTCCCACTGCTGTCGCGTTAGAGGTGTTAACTGGTTGAAATATAAGAATTCATTTTTCTCATGTCTAGGTGTCATTGCGAGGAGCGTTTAGCGACGAAGCAATCTCCCGCAAACACAGGTTATAAGGGGATTGCTTCGCTT
>JBDRBN010000107.1:0-15146 GCA_043822785.1 Pseudomonadota bacterium | reverse complement strand
TGCTCAGGAGCAGGGATTCGAACCCCGATGACCGGTTCCAGAGACCGGCATCCTACCGTTGGATGACTCCTGAATTTAGTCGTTGTTACTTCAGCCGGTGCGGATGTAGCGGGTGAAGTTACAACGACTTATCCTGAGCGAGCCTCGAGCAACGCTGGAGGCGAGTCGAAAGATCCTACCATTGTACGACCTCTGAATGAGATCTACATCGACTCAATTTTTTCAGTTTTGTTTTATCTCCAGCTATTAAAGCTAATTTTTTCTGGCGACTCCACTTCTTTAACTGTTTTTCTCTGTTTTCAGCTGAAATTTTGTCATTAAAGGTTTCCTGGTAAAGAAGTTTCTTATTTCCGGTTCGAGTTACGAATCTACGTTTACTAGATCCTTTGTGCTCTTGTAGCCTTCGTTTAATGTCTCGAGTCATTCCGACATATAGTGAATTATTGGCTAATTCTAATATGTATATGGTATAGGCTCCCTTCGACTCCTCACTTTGTTCGTCGCTCAGGACTCTTCGACTCGCTTTGTCTGTCATATTAAATTTTAAACTGTTACGGTGTGCATCCTGAGCGAGCCTCGAGCAACGCTGGAGGCGAGTCGAAGGATCCTACCGTTGGATGACTCCTGATCGTAAATTCCAAACTCCAAGTACCAAATTCCAAAAAATTCACAACCAAGTGCGGCGTTGTGTCATACATTAAGCTGCTTTGTCAACAATGGCCGGCAATGGGGCAAAAGTTCCAAAAAGCGACAAAGGCGTCTAAAAAGCCTTGTAAATCATATAGTTGTTGACAGGGAAACGTCCCCAAAAACACGGCAACTTTGGCCGATTTCAACCGATAATATATAAAGGGTGCCTAATAAATTGAATTTAAGCTGATTTGACTATGCCTGATCTATTAAAAAAAATTTCCTCCTTATTTTTTACCGAGCAAACTTCTCACGAAAAATCATCTGAAGAGGATGTGCAGCGGGTTAAAGACTATCTTGAGCAAATATTGGGATGTGAGCTCTTTCCGATCTGCAGCTCTGATGGCACAGTAATCCTTGTAAGCAATGAGGGTGAGTTTGTTGCAGAGATCATGCCTGATGGAACGGTGCGCATGCTAAAGGATGACTGCGAGTTCCATGTGGCTGATCTTAACGAGGATGAAGAAGAGGAGTCTTATTGGGATTGGCTTTCCTTTTGGCAGAGTTGGTTTAGCGAAGAATTAAAGTCAGAAGAGCCCATCTGGGCGCCGAATAACTGCGCGCAAACTCAAAACAATGCTGCAAAATTTTCAACTCCAGAAACATACACAGAATCGTATTCGCCCCAATCTAAAATAAACGAAGAGATCAAGCCTGAAGCTAAAATACCATCCGATGAGCCAAAGCAGGATGTAAACGATAACGCTGAAATTGAATCTGCTAATGTAGCCTGTGCTCCTGTTGATGAAGAAAATCCTTGCATGGCCACAGTACCTCCTGAAGGAGTGGTGAGTAATACTGATGAATCACCTTTCTTAACTCCAAAATCGCCTTTGGTCGAGATTTCCCCGCAGCTTAGCATGCCCGATGCGAGGTCTTCTGTAGAAAATGTGCTAGTGGACAGTGCGCATAAAGTAAGAGACGTTACAAATGCTGATTCTCTACATAAGACATCGATCACCAATACAGCAGATGTAATCTGCGCGAGTGTAATATATGCAATGTGCGAGGATAAGCCTAAAGAAGAGGCTGTTCAAGATGGACAGTCATCAAAGCCCAATCCTTCAATGCATTATACGAAGGACGATGCTGTCGTTCATGAATCTTCTCAGCCGGTATCACAGACAGCCATGCCGCAAGAAGGTGAGCACGGCAACAGGACTCCATCATCATGGTATGCGGCTCACAAAGTCTTACCCAGCGATATTGAGTTTGTTCCTGGAGCTCCGAAAGGCAAAAACCTTGCGAGTTCACATTTCACAGACCAAATGTTAAATGGTGAAGATCCATTTGCCAATGTTTGCCTACAGGCTAAGGAAGGCGGTCTTCCTCCATTTATCCACGTTTCGAGTGCGCTTGCTGTGGCTTCACTCAGTGATACGTCCTTGCGCGATATCGTATTGGCTGCGCGCGACAGCGAAGGCCACAACGAACGCCAAGGCCACGATCGCGATGAAGACGACCGGGGAAGTAACGGCGATCAGGAACACGCTGACGATTCTGACGATGAAGATGGCAGCGTGCTTGCAATCAGTTAACCTTGTTCACAATCTTCGTGGATAACTCTGTGGATAATGTGGATAATCTTTATCCAATCCTGCCAGAATACATGATTTCATTCCATTGCCTAATCTATAGGCAGTGCAGAATATTAAAAAACAATGGGTTGAGGTTGTTGTTAGATTTTACCAGCATGCAATCTGGCTAGTTTTTTATTATCCACACTGTGAATAAAAGGTGTATTTCTATCTTGCGCGAGGGGTTCAGAGAAGTTTTTCAAGCTCAACTTTAAGGTTGTGGGCTGCATCTTCATTTGGCCTCTCAGATGAAAGAAGGCCAAAGTCCTCAAGGGTCTTTATTGCGTTCGCAAACCCATCGCGAGTAATGGTCTCGCGAAATTTTATTCTGCCAAGAAGATACAAATCGCTTCCGGAATTTAGCATCTCGGTGATAAGCGCACGCTCTTCTTGAGCAATTTTTTGCCTTTCCAATATTACACGCGCTGCAATCCAGGCCCTTTCCACCGAAGGCAAGATTTGCGCTTCAAACACGTTCATATACGCTCTACCCTCTGTGGTGATCGAGATCCTGTTTTCAGCTGAAAGCTCTATAGCTCTCTGTGATGAGAGAAAGCGCACAGCGTTTTCGATATGATCTTTGGGTTTCTTGCTCGTTGCAAATCGAAACTCTCTGAGAAAGAGCCTTTTGGTTCCTTCAAGATCATCGGCCAGATCATCAGCATTGGGAAAGCGGCCGTTTCGTATGTGCCAGCGTATGAGCCTGCACACAACACCTGTCGTGACAAGAAAATGCGCGATGCTGTTTCTGACATAGGAAAGGGGCACGCGCTTTGATTCATCAATCGATATAAATGGTTCAAGCGCATCATGGTGCGCTGTTACGAGTTTTTGATGAGAGAGCCTTGAGATCGCATCCTGAAGTATGGCCAGGGGGGACTCGGCGAGCATGGGAGGAATCTCTGCTCCTTTAGCAGAAAGGCATGCCAATATAGCCTGCGCGTTCTGTCTAAATTCAGAAAACGTTACACCTCTTCTTGAAACGCACAGCAGGGCAGCAGCAGACACGGCTGCAGGCGTTACGACTATGTGGCGATTAATTTCCCGGCATATATTCTGCGCAAGCTTTTCCAAGTCTTTCGGTTCCGCGCCCGCTTCCGCGCAAGACAGCGGCGTGCCGAAGCGCACATAGATGGAGCCATAGCTCATCTTGCCTCTTTTTAGAAACTTGGTGAGCTTTAGCAAATGGCTTGTGCGTTCTTCTTCTTTGTTTTCGCCTGCCAATTCTTTCATATAACTCTTTTGTTCGATTACCCTGTCGTAGGTAATGGACACCGGCACATAGTGCATATTTTTTACGTCGCCTTTGCTGGCGGCTTTTTGTAACATAGAGAGCATGCCGGTTCGTGGGCTCTTTAGTTTGCCAGTACGGCTGCGACCGCCTTCGATAAAAAACTCTTGGCTGTGACCCTCTTTGAGCAGCACTTTCAAATAAGTTTCTAACACTGCCTTGTAAAGTTCATTGCCTCGAAACGATCTTCTTATGAAAAACGCACCGCACTTGCGAAATATCCTTCCTAGCGGCCAAAAACTTAAGTTCTTGCCAGCGGCGATGAGAGGGATGCTCATGCCATTGTGATAAAGCACGTAGGAGAGGATAAGATAGTCTGCATGGCTTTTGTGATTTGGAACAAATATCACAGGGCCCTTTTGGAACAGATCTTTTGCTCGGGCCAAACCTTCTTTATCCACGTTAAACGACTCAAACAGTTTTACCAGCGTGCGTGCCAACACGCGCTCGAAGAACTCAACATAGGAGTAGTCAAGATCAGATACGATTTCTTTTGCATACCGAAGCGCAAGTTCCCTTACGTTGTCAGCTTCTTTGCCTCGGCTGGTTGCTATTTCGCAGATGGCATTGTCCAAAGCATCATCTGAGAGAATAGCTTGTATGAACCAGGTTCGCGGCCGAATAGGAGCGCCTGTGATTGCATGTCTTTGAAGTCTGAGCTCTTGGCTGAGACGTTGGCGTAGTTTTAGTGCCAACTCCTCGTCTGACGCAGCTGGGTTTTCGTTTAGAAAGCTTCTCACATCTATGGGCACTCCAATCGATGCCTGCGCCCTGCGCTTATAGTTTCTCCAAAACAGATAAAACTTGCGAATCCTGCCTGGCGATTCTGTATTGCCAAAGATTATATCGATGAAAGAACGCCCGGCTTTTGGCGGCCTTCTGGTCCACAGAAAATCGAGCGGTGCGATCATGATGGGTTTTGTGCTCTTGCGCTGCGCTTTTACGATGGCACTAAGCGCTTTGATCGGGGCTGTAAATACAAACTCCTCTTCTTCCAGATCAGCCGGAGGTATTTTTATGAGCGCGCTCTTGCTGCCTGCGATCATGTCAGCAAGCAGTCCATCGGTTATTGGATCAAGAGGCCGCCCGTGCTTTTCGATTTCACTTTCTTGAAGCGCGATCGATCGCCACCAAGCGCGCGGCTTTTTCCAACGCCTAAGGCCCAGCGCGTTTGAATAACTTGCTAAAGGTAGATTTCGTTCTGCAAACAAGTGGTTGAAGTAGTTGTATTCCAACTGGCCCACATATTTGGTTATATAGACAACAGTTGTGCCCTCGGCAGCTTGCGCAAGCCTTTGCACAGCTTCGTCGTCTACGCTTATTCGCCTAAAAAACCTGGGGAATATAAGGCGAAAGATCCAGTTGGGATCTGTAAACATTGCAGATGGATGCAAAGGGGGAGGCGTGGGAATGGCAAATGCCTTTGGAAAATGGCGCGCAAACCATCGCCATATGGGGCCTATTGCGATCAGCGCACGCTCGGTAAGCGTAAGTTCGTATGGCACAAATGGTTTCATATTATTTTTTGTATCTTGCTCGGTTTGGGCCGCGAGTTCAAGCAGGAAAAGACGGGCTTAATAGGCGTTGAAATGGCAGATTTTGCATGTTAGTGAACCAAAAAGGCGCAAGCAACGCGAGAAACGCCAGCAACGCAAGAAACGTGTCTCGCTTTTCTCGCGTGTCTCGCCTTTCTCGCTAGGAGTTATTATGCCTACAATAAAACAGCTTCCAATCGATGTTATCGAAAAGATCGCAGCAGGCGAGGTGGTGGAGCGGCCTGCCTCAGTGGTCAAAGAGCTCATCGAGAACGCAATCGATGCAAAGGCAAAGGCCATAACCATCGATGTCGCAGGCGGAGGAAGCAAGCGCATCACAGTGATCGATGATGGCTTTGGTATGGATGTGGCTGATCTTAAGAACTCTGTGCTGAGGCACGCTACCAGTAAGATCATTTCTGCAGATGATCTTTGGCGCATCACTACCATGGGTTTCCGTGGCGAGGCCCTGGCTTCCATTGCAGCAGTTTCACGGCTTACAATCGAATCCAAGCTCAACGATGCACAGGTGATTGAGGGGGCGTGCATAGAGGTGGCAGGTGGCGAGATTTATGGGCCCAGGGTCGCAGGCTGTGCCGGCGGCACCCGGGTGGAGGTGCGCGATCTGTTTTTCAATGTGCCTGCTAGGCGCAAGTTCCTTCGTTCAGCATCGGTCGAGGCAGGGCATATATATGATACGGTCGTTGCGCTTGCTATGGCATATCCCCACATTCGCTTTGAGCTCACAGTTGATAATAGTCGAAAGCTTAGTCTTCTGCCTGCTCAGGATATGGAGCGTGCCAAAGCAATTTTTGGCGAGCGTGCAAGAAATGGACTTATCAATGTAGAGGAAGTTGGTCCTGAGATTTCAATAAGAGGCCTTATAGCTTGCGGCGGAAGAAAGGGCGGAAAGGATACATACTTTTTCTTAAATCAAAGGCCCATAAAGGATAGGATGCTCATGCACGCGCTTACTCAGGCCTTTGGCGAAAGAAGCACAGGCAACGCATATCCTGCAGCAGCGCTGTGGATAGATGTGGATCCAACAAAGGTGGATGTGAATGTTCATCCCACAAAGCGCGAGGTTCGTTTTGCTGATGGAGGCGCTGTGCATTCATTTGTTTCATCAGCGATAAAGAAACCTATGAGCACAGCTGAGGTAAAGGTGGCAACTTCTGGTCCATCAGTTGAAGATGCGATAATGAGGTTTGAGAGAAACAGATTAAACGATGTTGGAGATGCAAAGGGCAGGGCGTATCTTGCGCCCCGCATTTATGATTCGCCGATCGAGAGCACAGCAAATCTTCGTCCTTTAGGTCAGTACGGGCTTTCATATATCGTGTGCGAACATGCTGATGGTTCGCTTGTGCTGATAGACCAGCACGCAGCGCACGAGAGACTCGGGTTTGAGAAATTGCGCGCAAATTTTAAATCAGGATGCATTCCACGGCAGCGCCTGCTCATTCCAGAAAACGTGGAGCTGGGGGAAAAATCTGCGGCGTATGTAGTGGAACATATCGAGATACTTACAAAGGCGGGTTTTGAAATAGAACCATTTGGCGGTGGCACTGTGCTTGTAAAAGCAGTGCCAGATCATTTGGGAGGGGCATCCGTTGCTCCTTTGATGCAAAAACTTGCAACCGAGTTTGAAGAGCTGGGCAGATCAGCATCGATCGCTGAAACCATGGACAGAATTTTTGCAGTGGTTGCCTGTCACAGGCAAGTAAGGGCAGGCGATAGGCTAGAACTCCAAGAGATGGCCCAGCTTGTGCGCGATATTGAGAGAGAGAATATAACCTCCTGTCCCCACGGCCGCCCTGCAGCGGTGAGAATCGATAAAGGAGAAGTAGAGAAATGGTTTAAGAGAAAGTAACCAGTGACCAGTGATCAGGATGTCATCCCGGGTGACTGAGCACTCAATGCGTTGAGTGCTCGGGAGTCGAGGGAACCAACGAGATCAAAGAGATTTAAACAATCAAAAGCGAGATGTACTTTCTCTCTTGCCAAAAACAGTAAAAGACATAGAATTGTATTCTAAGGCATACAAATGTATGCCATAAGCTTATGTCATTATTCAGCGACAATCAGATGTCTATCTTAGCTGTTCTAATTCATGCTCCGGAAGGCGAACTGCATCTTCGCGAGCTTGCCCGCAGGATCGGCAAAGAGGTGGGCGTTCTTCAAAAAGCCATCAACTCCCTTGAGTCAGATGGCCTCATCATAAGCCGCAAGTGCGGAAATCAGCGCCTTGTCCATTTCAATTCAGATCATTCCATAGCTCTTGAAGTAAAATCACTTGTTGAAAAATGTGCAGGTGTAATATCCGGTCTCAAACAAATCGTGGAAGTATTGCCAGAAGTTCGCATCGCATTCATATTTGGCTCTTATGCAAAAGGAGCCTATCGCGGGCATTCTGATATCGATGTTGTTATCGTTGGAAATGCAAAGGGAGAAAACAGTTTTTTAGAGTCGATCAAGGACTTTGAAGAAAAATATGGTAGGGAGCTCAACTACAAGTGGTATAGCATGCAAGAATACAAGAGGCGCTGTACTGGTGGCGATCCATTTCTTCAAGAGATTTTAAGCAATAAATACATCGTTCTGAAAGGGCAGCCATGAAAGAGTTCTTTGCTAAATATCTTAAACGCGGGCAGCTCAAGAAACAAAAGCCACAGTATAAACAGATAGAGTATCAGATCAAACGCGCGCAAAGAGATTTAAAGACCGCACGATTGCTTGTGGAGGCAGATCCTGAATGGGCTATCACTGTGGCCTATCACGCTATGCTGCGTGCAGGCAGAGCGCTTTTGTTTTCACATGGCTATCTTCCTGCTGATGGAGCCCAGCATAAGACTGTTGTTGAGTTGACTGGCTCAATTCTGGGAAACGATTATAAGCGGCTCGTGCAGCAATTTGAGCGCATGCGTCGTAAGCGAAATATATTCTTTTACGAGTCCTTTGAATCCACAACAGTTACTGAGGCAAAGAGCTCTCTTAAGACCGCGGCTGATATGCAAGAGAGGATCAGGAGTGCTATAGAAGATGCGCTTCCACAGCTAAAATTAACATTTGAGGATGTGAGTAAATAATTTCAATGCAAAAGATCATAATCATATGCGGTCCTACTGCAGTGGGTAAGACAAAAGTAGGATGTGAGCTGGCAAAACGATTGGGCGGCGAGATCGTTTCTGCTGATTCCGGGCAGGTGTGGCGCGAGTTTGACAAGGGCACTGCTAAGCCCAGCGCAAAAGAACGCGCAGATGTTGTGCATCATCTCATCGATATAGCTGATCCAAAAGAACGCTTTGATGCAGCTCGCTTTGTTGAATTAGCAGATGCAGCGATATCTGATATCGCAGCAAGAAAGCGTATGCCCTTTGTGGTGGGCGGCACTGGCATGTATATAAAAATGCTCGTGCATGGAGTGTGCGATGCACCTCCACGTGATGAAGAGTTTAGGGCAGAGCTTGAGGATGAGATCAAAACCAATGGGTTGCCTGTGCTTCATGCAAGGCTTGCTAAGATCGATCCTTATGCTGCTGATAAAATTTCTCCCAACGATCATACGCGCATCATTCGTGGGCTGGAGATTTATCATCTCACAGGCATGCCTGCGAGCAAGGTGCACGATGAGCACGCATTTAACGAAACCCGTTACCAGGTTCTTAAGGTGGGTCTTAAGATTTCGCGCGAGGAATTGTATGGTCGAATCAATGAGCGAGTGGATCAGATGATCGAAGATGGACTCATAGATGAGGCAAGGCGTTTGCGTGATATGTATGGCGATAGCATCCAACCTTTTTCTGCAGTCGGGTATAGCGAGATGCTTTTGCATATAAAAGGGGAGCTGGATTTTGAGGAAGCTGTGTGTCTTATAAAGCGCAATACCCGGCGTTTGGCCAAGCGCCAGCTCACCTGGTTCCGCGCAGATCATGAAATCCGCTGGTTTGAGCCAGCAGATCTTGAAGCGATTGCTAATGCTGTTGAGGAATTTGCGGATTGATTAGTTATTAGAGCGAGACCAGTAACACGAATTGTCATCGCGAGCCCGCGTCAGCGGGCGTGGCGATCCCCGTGGATTTAGGGGATTGCTTCGCTTTCGCTCGCAATGACACCTTTCTCGCTTGTCTCGCCTTTCTCGCCGGTCTAGCTTTTTTATACTTTACTAGCCATGCCAGCTCTACTAACTTACGGCGACTCAACACCCTATTATTAATGATAAAAGGAGGTTTTAGGTGGCAACGATTCTTGATGTGAAGGGGCGCGAAGTTCTGGATTCTCGGGGCAATCCAACGGTGGAAGTGGAGATGCTTGTTGAAGGCGGTATAATTGGCCGGGCCATTGTGCCATCGGGTGCATCAACAGGTGTGCACGAGGCAGTGGAGTTGCGCGACAACGACCAAAAGCGCTATCTTGGCAAAGGTGTTCTAACAGCGGTAGAGAACGTAAACACGGTCATCCGCAAGGCCCTAAAGGGTATGCCTGTTACAGGCCAGCACGTGATTGACTCCACGCTTATCGAGTTAGATGGAACGCCAAACAAAGGCAAACTCGGCGCCAACGCCATTTTAGGCGCATCGCTCGCAGCTGCTGCAGGTGCTGCTCAATATCAAAAGAAGCCTCTTTGCGACTACATTGCTTCACTCTACGGCATTCGTGCAGCTACGCTTATTCCAGTTCCTATGATGAACATACTCAATGGTGGAGAGCATGCAGATAACAATGTGGACATACAAGAATGGATGATAATGCCCCTGGGCGCACCCAACTTCCGCGAGTGTTTGCGCATGGGCGCTGAGGTGTTTCACAATTTAAAGAAAGTGCTCAAAGAAAGAGGCTATAATACGAGCGTGGGCGATGAAGGAGGGTTTGCTCCAAACCTTAAGTCTAACCAAGAAGCGCTCGACGTCATCATGATCGCGATCGAGAAGTCTGGCTACAAGCCTGGCGAGGATATCTGCCTTGCCATCGATGCTGCTTCATCCACATTTTATAAGGATGGCCTTTATAATCTCGCAGCCGAGAAAAATCCCAAAAAGACCGCAGAGGAACTTGTGGAATGGTATGAGGATCTTGTAAACCGCTATCCCATCGTTTCCATAGAAGATGGTTTGGACGAGGACGATTGGGAAGGATGGAAGCACATGACAGAGAAGCTTGGGTCTAAGATACAGATCGTGGGCGATGATCTGTTTGTTACAAATCCACAGAGGCTTAAGCGCGGCATAAAAGAGAATGTTGCAAATTCGATTCTCATCAAGCTCAACCAGATCGGAACGCTTTCCGAAACTCTTGAGTGCATAAGAGATGCGCACACTGCAAAATATACCACCGTCATATCCCACCGCTCAGGTGAAACAGAGGACACGACCATCGCAGACTTGGCGGTGGGCACAAGCGCTGGCCAAATAAAAACCGGCTCTGTATCCCGCACTGACAGGGTTTGTAAGTATAACCAGCTTTTGCGCATCGAAGAACATCTGGGTAACCGCGCGCATTTTGGCGGCAGAAAGGTGCTGGCGAGGTGAGCCTGGCTGATCTGCGCATCGAGCCGTTCAAACCCAAAGACCTCGATGCTATGATGGAGATTGAGAATCGCTCCTTTACGCTTCCTTGGTCCAGACAGTTCTACGAGCAACTCTGGTCGCAGGAGGCGATCGATATCTGGGTAGGGCGGCGCGGCAGAGAGCTTGTCGCATATTATCTCATCCAGACTGTGGGCGACGAGATGGAGCTCCATACCTTTGCCGTGAAGCCAGAGCTCCGCAGGCAAGGCATTGGAGAGAAGTTGATGCAGCACATGATTTCAGAGGCAAAAAGACGCGGTGTAAGACAGATATATCTTCAGGTAAGACCTTCGAATGCAGAGGCCATTGGTTTATATCAGAAACTGGGTTTTGTATCCATAGCGGTTCGTCGCGCTTATTATCGGGACAACAACGAAGATGCGGTGGTGATGCGACTTGATGTTGAGGCAAGCGCATGAAAGAGAACTCCACGTTCATAAAAATCAACGAGCTCATAGGCAAAGATGCCTATCGGCTTTGCTTTGAGGTGGATTGGCCATCTTATAATCCAGGCCAGTTCGTAATGATTTCAATATCTGGCAAAGAAGTTTTTTTGCGCAGGCCTTTTAGCATTGCGGGCTTATCTCAGGGCTTGGCTGAAATCTGTTATAAAGTGGTAGGTAAAGGTACTCGGGCACTAGCTTTGGCTCCAGCGGGCATACGCATAGATGTTGCAGGCCCCTTTGGCAAAGGCTTTGAGATGCCTGATTCCAAGAATACGCTTGTGCTGGTAGCAGGCGGTTATGGCATTGCTCCTTTTGTGGGTTTGTGCAGAAAAATAGGTAAGGGCGCTGTGATATATTATGGTGCAAAGAGCATATCTGAATTTCTTTACCTGGATGAGCTCGAAAAGATGAAAGTGAAGGTGGTTTTTTCAACCGAAGATGGAAGTAAGGGTCATAAGGGCATGATTACGCAGGTTCTTGAGCGCGACTTGAATGCTATAAAGAATCCAGCGCTCATTTCGAGCGGACCTAAGGGTTTGCTTGAAGCAATAGCAAAAATGGGGTTGTCAAAGGATATTCCCACACAGGTATCGATGGAGGAGTACATGGCCTGTGGAATGGGAGTGTGCAATGGATGTGTTTGCAAGGGCAAGGATGGAGAATTTTTAAAGACTTGCAGTGATGGTCCAGTGTTTAGGGCTGAAGAATTGAAATGGTGACCGCGTTGAAAGGCGAAATTGGAAATTAGATATTGGAAATTGGATTTATGAAAACAGATCTCAAAATTAGTATTGGCAAGTTGGAACTCAAGAATCCCGTCATGGCAGCGTCGGGTACGTTTGGCTATGGTGAGGAGTTTCACGAATCATTCTACGATATATCAAAGCTGGGCGCCGTTATCACAAAGGGCATATCGCTTAAACCCATGCCAGGCAATGAGATGCCCAGGGTCATCGAGACTGCATCGGGCATGATAAACTCCATTGGGCTTGCCAACGTGGGCGTGGATGCGTTCATCTCTGATAAGCTTCCATTTTTAGAAAAGGCTGACGCGACCGTCATCGTAAACGTCTTGGGTGGTGCTGCAGAGGAATACACAGAGGTGGCAAGGCGCCTTGAAGCACGTCCTTTTGTTCAGGCATTGGAAGTAAACATATCGTGCCCCAATGTTAAGGCAGGCGGCATTCAGTTTGGAATAGATCCCAAATTAGCTGCCCAGGTTATAGTTTCTGTGCGCAAGGCATTTTCAAAAACGCTCATAGTCAAGCTGTCTCCAAGCTCTCCATCAATCGCTGATATGGCAAAGGCTGTGGAGAGTGCAGGTGCGGATGCAATATCCCTCATAAATACGATTCCTGCCATAGCCATAGATGCAAAGGCAAGAAGGCCTGTACTTGCAAACGTGATCGGCGGCCTCTCCGGCCCTGCAATAAAACCCATCGCGCTCAGGATGGTTTATGAAGCTGCGCGGGTTGTTAAAATTCCTGTAATCGGCATTGGCGGTATAATGAATGCCACAGATGCGGTGGAGTTTATGTTGGCCGGCGCTTCTGCAGTGCAGATAGGCACTGCCAACTTCGTAAAGCCCATGGCAGCCATGGAGATCATTGATGGGCTTGATACATGGTGCGAGGAGAATGGAGTTACTAAGATTGCAGATCTTGTGGGCGCATTGGAAGCTCCATCTTAATATCTAATATCCAATTTCTAATTTTGCCTTTCATTGGTATTCATAAAAAAACGATATTAGAAATTACACTGTTGTTGCGTTAGAGGTGTTAACTGGTTGAAATATAAGAATTCATTTTTCTCATGTCTAGGTGTCATTGCGAGGAGCGTTTAGCGACGAAGCAATCTCCCGCAAACATAGGTTATAAGGGGATTGCTTCGCTTTGCTCGCAATGACATCCATGAAAAACATGCAGTTCTAACGCAACAACAGTGAGAAATTAGATATTGGAAATTAGAATTTTATTCATGCAACCAACTCAATCAAAAAAATACAAACTCACAGTGGATGCCAAAGATTCTGGTTCGCGCCTGGACTGCTTTTTAGCGGAGCACATCGATGTTCTCTCCCGTTCGCATGCAAAGCGCTTGATTGAAGAAGGCCATGTCTTGGTAAATGAAAAACAAGTAAAGCCTTCTCATGAGATTTTAGAGGGCGATAGAGTGCGTATATCAATTCCGCCACCTGTTGCATCATCAGCAGTTCCAGAACATATAGCGCTTGATATATTATGTGAAGACTCAGACATCATCGTGGTGAATAAGCCCGTAGGCATGGTGGTTCATCCTGCTGCAGGACATCCTAGCGGAACTCTTGTAAATGCGCTGCTTGCGCACTGCCATGATTTGTCGGGTATTGGCGGAGAGTTAAAGGCAGGCATAGTGCATCGTCTTGACGCAGGAACCAGCGGCGTAATCATCGCAGCTAAAAATGATCTTGCGCACCATTCGCTTGCTAACCAGTTTAAGGCGCGGACTGTGGAAAAGATTTATTGCGCCCTGATCATAGGTTCTATGCGCACCGAGACCGGAACTTTTGATGCGTCGCTTGGTCGTTCATCTGGCGATAGAAAGCGCATCTCAGCGCACACAAGAAAGGGCAGGGCTGCTCTTACCGAGTGGAAGGTGCTTGAGCAATTTGGAAAGAGCCTAAGTTGGATGGAGATAAAAATCAAAACAGGGCGCACGCATCAGATTCGTGTGCATTTTGCAGAAGCAGGGCATCCGCTTGTGGGCGATCCTCTCTATGGCGGGCAGAGGAAATTAAAGAGGTTTCCTGCGGGTCCACTGCGTGATGCAGCTTCAAAGCTCACAAGACCAGCGCTACATGCAAGCAAGCTCAGCATAGATCATCCGCGCACAGGAAAGAGGATGGAGTTTACGGCGCCACTGCCAAAGGATTTGGAAAAACTGCTTAACGAATTGAGGAATGTATGAATGTGATATATTCTCAGCATCTTCAATCCGTTGACGCAGTTATTCACGGCTTTGGTGTTGGTTCTATCGATCTTGAAACTCATCTAAAAACGCGTGATATCCAAAATTACACTTCCTTTAATACAGATCAATTGCACGGCAGGCGCGTGCACGTTCTTACAGATAAGCAGGACGAGGGCATACTATATGGGGATGTGTTTATAACAGATCGTCCAAACGTGATATGCCATGTGCGTACAGCCGATTGCGTGCCTATACTCATAGCAGACAGGCATCGCAAAGCAGTTGCAGCAGTGCATGCGGGCTGGCGTGGAACGGGCTTGGATGTTGTAGGAGAAACAATTCGGCAGATGAAAGTCAGCTTTGGAACAGATCCAGGCGATTGCATTGCTGCAATAGGGCCAAGGATCTGTGGCAAATGTTATGAGGTTGGCGCAGAAGTTATTCAAGCTCTTGAAGAGTTAAATATCGATGACGAATGGAAAGCGGCAAAACGCTCGGTTGATCTTGGAGTTGCAAATAAGTTGCTTCTTATGAAAGCTGGCGTGCCAAGAAAAAATATTGATATGCTCGCTCATTGCACTTGCTGCAATGAACGATTCATCTCCTGGCGCCGTGATTGCGATAAGAATAAACGCCAGGTAAATTTTATCTTACTCAATGAGTATTGCGCGACACATCAGCAGTTATGAAATGCATGTGCGTCTCGCATCCATCAAGGTCTGAAATCTCGTGATGAGCATGCTCTACCATATCATCCAGCTCATCCATTCCCGCTACTTCTCGAAATACTCCCATATGGTGCTCCACATGATGAATCTCCGGAGGCAAATCTGTATCTCCAAATCGTATCGTATGCATAACCCCTCCTTTTAAAATTCCAAATTCCAAGCCCGCCTGCCGCGGGCAGGCACCAAATTCCAAACTGACTTTATTATTTAGGATATTCGAATTTTCACTGCTGTCGCGTTAGAACTGCTTGTTTTTCATGGATGTCATTGCGAGCAAAGCGAAGCAATCCCCTTATAACCTGTGTTTGCGGGAGATTGCTTCGTCGCTAAACGCTCCTCGCAATGACACCTAGACATGAGAAA
>JBDRBN010000106.1:0-3795 GCA_043822785.1 Pseudomonadota bacterium | reverse complement strand
AAGCGAAGCAATCCCCTTATAACCTGTGTTTGCGGGAGATTGCTTCGTCGCTAAACGCTCCTCGCAATGACACCTAGACATGAGAAAAATGAATTCTTATATTTCAACCAGTTAACACCTCTAACGCAACAACAGTGCAATTTCCAATATCCAATTTCTAATATCGTCTTTGTCAGTAATAAGTTCAAAAGCGAAATTAGAGATTAGAAATTAGAAATTGGATTTTGTTTATCAAAAGAGGGACATATCATGTCTATAGAAGTCTCTAAAAGATTGGCTGGTCTCACTGGTTATGCCTTTGCCGAGGTGGACAGGAAGGTGTTCGAGCTCAAGGCAGAGGGCGTTGAGATCTTTGACTTTGGTGTAGGGGATCCAACTGAGCCCACAGCAGAGGTTGTAAGAGAGGCGATCAAACGTGCTGTGGATGAGCATGCCAGCAGCGGGTATCCGAGCTATATAGGCTCAAAGCGATATCGCGAAGCCATCGCATCGTGGATGCGGGGGCGCTTTGATGTTTCTCTGGATCCTGATAGCGAGATTTGCGCATCAGTCGGATCAAAGGAAGCTGTCTTTAACTTTCCTGAGGCGTTTGTGAATCCCGGGGATATAGTTATCGCGCCTAACCCTGGATATCCACCTTACACCAGAGGAACTCTTTTTGCTGAAGGGTCAATGCATTATTATAACCTGCTTTCTGAAAATGGCTTTCTTCCAGACCTTGACTCCATTCCTTCCGATGTGCTCGCTCGTGCAAAGATAATCTGGATAAATTATCCTAACAATCCTACGGGTGCTGTGGCTTCTAAAGATATTTTTAAGAAGGTCGCCCTGTTTGGCAAACAACACAAAATAATTGTGGCATCGGATGAAGCTTATACTGAGAACTATTATGAGCAGAAACCTCATTCTATATTGGAGTTTACACGTGAGGGTGTTGTGGCGTTTCAGTCTTTATCCAAGCGCAGCTGCATGACTGGCTATCGAGTCGGATGGGTGGCAGGCGATGCTGAGATCGTTGGGGCATTTAAGAAGCTTAAGACCAACATAGATTCTGGTACGCCCACATTCATTCAAGATGCTGCTGCTGCTGCGCTCTCTGATGAGACCCACGTTGAAAAACTTCGCGAACTTTATCGCAAAAAACGAGACATAATCGTGGATGCCTTTGTCAAGGCAGGGCTGGCGGAGTGCAGGTCTCTTGCCACTCTTTATATATGGCAGCGTATTCCAAAGGGTATGACGTCAGTAGAATTCGCACAAATACTTCTAGATCCTCAGATTGCTATGGTTACAACTCCCGGAAATTGGATCAGCGAAGACACCCCGCAGGGTAACCCTGGAGAGGGTTATGTAAGGCTTGCACTGGTTCCTTCAGTTGAGGACTGCAAAAAGGCTGGGGAGAGAATTATAAAGCATCTGCCGGAGATAATGCGGAGATAGACGATCAATTGTTCACAAAAAAAGGGCTCCAATGGAGCCCTTTTTTTAAAGCTGAAATCGAAGCGCTTTTTTATACTGTAGCAGGTCTTGGCGTGCCCTTCTCGAATGCGAGCATGAGGAACAGAATGAGGTTGAGAATTGGCACGATGGCAATGCACACGCCCCACCAGGCAGGTTTACCCAGCTTTTCAACGATTCCGATCCATATCAAAATCATCATGACGACGTTCACGATCGGGATGAGGAGCAGCACGAACCACCACATGGGTTTTGCGCCGAGTTTTAGGATTAGAAAGAAGTTCGCGATTGGAATAAGCGCCCAGATAAAGCTCTTTCCTAACGGCATGCCCGTCTTTACCGCGATCCTCGCTAAGCAGTAGGCCCAGAATACATAGATGACCAACATGACGATGATCATCCCTACGCCCATGCCCGCTGCCATTGGAGGCACTTGCTGCACTTGCTCCATTTGAGTGACTACAATTTCTTCGCCCATATAACCCCCCTTTTTCTATTTGATTTGACCTCTTATTAATACCAATAAATTGCCCCTTAGTCATCTAGTTTATTAAGTATTAGCCAAACTTCCTCAGTTGAAACGCGATCAGAGTTATAAGGTATGCTGCACCTGCCAATATCACGATAGTGGCTCCAGCAGGAAGATCAGGCGAATAACTTATCGCAAGGCCTCCTGAAGTGAGGATGGCACAGAAGATGATCGACAGCATCATCATTTGCCTAAGCCTCTTTGAGAGATGACCTGCTATGGCTACAGGCAGCGTGAGTAGGGCTATGACCATGATTATTCCCACAACGGTAATGAGAAGCACTACGGTAAGGGCTGTCAGGCACAGGAGCATGAGATAGTAAAACTCCACATTAAGGCCCCTGAGCCGTGCAAACTCCTGGTCAAAGCATACTGCCTGAAGTTGTCTGAAGAAGATAAGCCCAACCGCGACGACCACTATATCCAAGGCCCCGATCATCCACAGATCATGCGATGATACCATGAGGATGTTTCCAAAGAGGTAACCCATGAGGTCCTCTCCGTATCCCGGAGTCTTGGATATGAAGAGAATTCCAACTGCCATGCCTATCGCCCACAGGGCGCCTATCGCCGTGTCTTCACGCTCTTTGGCGTGAAGGTTTACAAGCCCTATGATCACCGCAGCTACAAGAGCAGAAGCGAGAGCGCCGTAGATAGGATGAAAAGCGTCCAAGCCGTATACCGCCTGGAGATAACGGGCGATACCCATGCCCCCCAGCACGCAGTGGGCAATTGCGCCGGCGATGTAGGTGATTCTGCGCACGACCACATATGTTCCGACCACTCCGCAGGCTATGGATGCAAGGATGCCGGTGATAAGGGCCATCTGCATGAACTCATATCGTGCCACAGCATGAAAGAACTCACTCATGATGCACCTCTGGCTGGCGCACATCGTGCCTTACGAGTTTTACGTCTCTGCCGTACATCTCGTTTATAATTTCGCTGGTGAGCTCGCTCGTGGGATGTATGTGCACATTGCGATTTACGCATACAACGCGTTCTACAAATCGCGACACAAAGCCCAGATCATGCGAGACCAAAATTATTGTAAGCCGTTTGCTTAAAGATGTTAAAAGTTCGTAGAGGCGACTTTCGACCAGGCGATCGAGGTTTGCTGTGGGCTCATCGAGCATAAGCATGCGCGGTTCGCATGCAAGCGCGCGTGCGATGAGCACGCGCTGCCTTTGCCCTCCAGAGAGTGTAGAGAATGATTTGTTTTTTGTCTCTAGCAAGCCCACATCATCAAGCGCCTTCTCTGCTATGCTTCGATCAACGCATGTGCAGCAAAACCCTGTTTGCGATGTTCCAAGCCGGCCAGTGAGCACTACATCCATCACCGATATGGGAAAATGAGGATCGAACTGAGCGCTTTGGGGCAAATATCCTATTTGGCGCCTTGCATCCTTTGGGTCTTTACCAAAGATACGAACCGTGCCGGATGTAGGCTTGAGCATGCCGAGCATGAGCTTGAGCAGGGTGGTTTTGCCTCCCCCGTTTGGCCCCACGATGCTCACGAAGCTCAGCTCATCTATGCAAAGCTCGGCGCCTTCGATTACGGGTGAGTCGTCAAAGGAAAACGATACATCTCTTAAGCATATGGCAGGCACTTCAGTCATATATACTCCCAAATTCTCACTGCTGTCGCGTTAGAACTGCTTGTTTTTCATGGATGTCATTGCGAGCAAAGCGAAGCAATCCCCTTATAACCTGTGTTTGCGGGAGATTGCTTCGTCGCTAAACGCTCCTCGCAATGACACCTAGACATGAGAAAAATGAATTCTTATATTTCAACCAGTTAACACCTC
>JBDRBN010000105.1:0-5254 GCA_043822785.1 Pseudomonadota bacterium | reverse complement strand
GCCGCGAAACTGTCCCACCCACGTATAGGTAGTGTCATAGAGACGATTGCTTATTCCCGAGGCAAAGGCGAAACACCCCATGAGGATAAACATGGGGATAACGGACAGTGGATAGGAGGAAAATGACTCGAATATATCCTGTGACAAAAGGTTAAGCGCGGGTCCGGAGCCGGCAATGTAAGCAAATCCACCAAAACCCACAATGGCCATTGAGAACGCTACCGGCATTCTAAGTAGAAAAAGTACCAGCATTAGCACAATACCTACTATGCCTGCTGTTTCAGGACTCATTTTTCACAACTTCAAGAATCGATTGGATGAATTGTTGCAGGTACACCAAACAAACAGGGATGCAGGCGACGGCAGCACAATAGGCAAAAGGGTATATCGGTATACGGGCCGTTGCGCTTACCTCTCCTCCGGTCTGGAGGGAATATCCATATTCGAAAAGACGCCAAACAATGATTACGAAAAGTGCAAGCCCAAGAAAACGAACGATGCAATCGGTAACAGCTCTCAACCGTTTAGGCAGCAGAACGACAAAAAACTCCACTTGTACATGCCTTCCTAAAACGAACGTCATAGCGACAGCCAAGGAGATTGCCACCAGCTGAGCAACCATAACGATGTCAATTGCACCCAGGACAGGTGTCCCAAAAATCTTGGCTCCAGCTACATCGATACAGGTAATGCTCATCATTACTAAAACCGCAAGAACGCCTAGCCACTCACACCAACCACTAATCAGTCGATTGAATCTCTCAAATTTTTCCAAAAAAAACATTAGGGGTATCTCCTTGACTCAACTATCCTCTATAGGTTGTGTTTTGGGCTTTGGCCCGCTCGTGCGCTTGACGAGATCTGAGTATTGCACTGGGGCAATAGCTACCGCTTGCTGAATAAGCCTGTAAAACAGTTTGCCGCGGTAGCGAGATGCGCGCCGATTGAACCTGAACGTATATTCGGCGAGGTAATAGTCAAGATGATCATGGCTGACTGCTCCTTGATGAGTACCCATCAACCATCGCTTCAGCAGTGCGGCCACCCTATTGCAGCGTGGCAGAAGATTTTGTCCGACATCCGCATTCTTCGAACCACTTCATGAACATAGCCAAGGGCTATCAACCGATTGTATCCATTTCATCCATCAGTGCACACAATACTGCCCGGTACCACTGCCTGCTGAACGGCTGGCTCGAAGCAGCCTTATAACTACCCATCCCCCCAAAACCCGCTGCAGCCCCTTCGCACTGGCGCCATTCTTTTGGCTGGTCACCCACCAAATCGCGCGAAACCACATGGTCAAGGGTAGTCGGGATCTTTCAAAGATTGTTCCAGCCTTCACCGAGACCTGATACGCACAGCCTGCACATTTACACAACCCTCGCTCTGTGAACCAAGCTTTCCCGGCCCCGCATCGCGGACATGTAAACCCATCAGGCCACCGCAAAGCATACAATACTGGACGCATGCCTCCTCCGTTGCAAGCTGCTGCTCAAGTTCTGCCAGGGTCTTTGAATACTCCTCCATGCGGTGGGATACTATATCTTGTGCTTAGTTGAGCCAAGGAGATACCCCTAAAAAACATAACTTATAAAGGCCTCCAAGTCAGCTGTTCAGGCAGGAACCACGAGGCTTGCCCGACAGCGATTCGAGCTTCCCCTGAGCTCAGGCATTTGCTATCGGGCACAAGCCTCGACCCAAGATACGTTTGTATTATTTTCTACTGCCTCAAAAGGCCAATCTTAACAAAGTATCACTTTCCTATGTTTTCAGGCCTCATTTCGGCACTGCCAGTTGCAGACGGTATCCGATATTCGATCTGCTTTTTCGTATAGTAGCCAATTCGCTCTTGCAGGAATGCGATCCAACTATTAAGGTCTGACTCTTTAAATCCCTTACCCACCATCCTTTTTATACAGCCATCAATGACAGGTTCTACAGCCTTTTTCCATCTGGCAGCCTCCTGCTCGGAAAGCTCAATATACTCTACCCCTTTCTGTGTGCCAAAATTCTTCCCTCCCAGGTCAATCTGATTCCACATCAAGGTGGATCGCACCATGTACTCTCCCACTAGCTTATCGAAGATACCTTTCAAATCGGGCGGCAGGTTTTTGTAGCTATTCTTGTTCATGGCCATATAAAAGGGATAGGTATTGCCCATTTGCCAGCATATGGTTGCATAATCCACGACCTCAGCTAGCCGCCACGTCTTGAGGCACTCATAGACGAGATAGCCGCCGTCGTTTACACCCTTGGCGATCGCATCATAAGTTTCCGCCATAGGAGTTGGTGAAGGTGTACCGCCCAACGCCTTGACAATATCCCCAGCGACGCTAGGTGCCCGGAGGCTTAGCCCCTTTAGGTCTTCCAAATTCCGAACAGGCTTAGTGCTCAAGATGATACAGGGCGGACAACCATTCAGCCAAAGAAGCTTAACATTGTCCCATTCCTTCGGTTGCACTTTGTAGTAAAAGTCATTCAGGACATGCGATGCGACCCAGGCACTTTGGTAGCCGAGTGGCAGACTAGCCAACTCCGTAACAGGCATCCGACCCGGCGTATAGAAGACATGCGAATAGCCCATATCGACAATGCCTGTCTCTATCCCCTTATACATGGCAGGCCCCTTAAGCAGTGAACCGCCCGCAAAATATTGGACCTTGATGCGCCCATCCGTTCGAGCTTCCAAATCATTGATGAACTCTTCACAGACCTTAGATTGTTTAGAAGGAGGAGGAAAGAAATTAGCACACTTTAGTTCAATCACCTTGCCTTTGGCTTGCACCGTTCCTAACGATAGAAAGCACACCATCAAGGCTAGACAAAGAATTCCCCCCACCATTAAAACACTTAAAACACTCTTCTGCCTCATCCTCATTCCTCCTTTTAAGATTAAAGTTAAAGTGGAACAAATCACTCCTTACCATCCCTTTATCTTACCTATATTCAACCTCAATCAATAATAATGTCCGATTAAGTTTTCTATATAGAAGGTGCGGATGTTGTTTATTTCAATCTCCATTAAAGTATTAAGAGATATTTTCCATGGCACTTATCTGATTTTTACCCATAAAGCCAGAAATCTTCAGAGGCCTAATTCCCTATCTGATCCATCATAAAAAGTAAGCAGAAGTGGTCCATGACAACAGTTTGATCAAGGGGAAGGATCTGACTTACCAAAGAATATTTGTAACCCTTACCATCTATAAGAAGCATTCTGCATGGAATAGAGTGATTTAGATCAGAACCCATAATGACCCTCGCCCTTTTCGCTCAATAGCGACAGTCGAGTGAGTGCATGGAAAGGATGGTCCAGTAAATCAATGACGCATCAATAACTGTTAGACCACTTATATCGCGATGCCCTTTCGCGAGCAGAGTGGATTATTCACCACAAGATTTGTCGCAGCTAATAACTGTTCGAGTCCTCGTCGGTTGATTACTTCGAAAAAACAGTGCTTTTTTATATCTTCTTTGTTGGCTATGGAGTCGCTGGATAACTCATCTTCTTTGACAACGTGCACTGGGTGAGGCCCTGATGAGTGCTTGTAGAGTAAGAAGTAGCTCAAGGCATTGATTTGATTCTCAGATACCGTTTTTGAGTCGTTGGTTCCCCAAGCTACGCTGAGGGTGGTATTGTTTGAGATATTTTTCTCAGGCTTGGTTATTTTTTGAAATGAAGTTGCTTTTTTCTTATTCTTTCCGGGGCAGATAACGTAAGGCATTTCCAGCCTAATCAAGTGAAATATGAAAAGATATTGTCTTCGCTAAAGTCATATCTTTTTTGAAAACTATTTACAAATATCTAACAGGACAAAGCAAAATTTAAATTCTTAACTGTGTTTTTCTCTGACCTCATGTCGGTTTGTGACAAAACTCAAAAAGAATACAATAAAGCGGGCTGCAATATTTTCCTGCATTGGCCCTTCTTCTCATATTTCTTATCTTTACATGTGTCCCTATCGGCCAACTGGGCAAAAGGCTCCTCTAACTTCCTGGCCCTTTACTACCCTTAACTCGCAGGCTTCCATTCCTGATTTATCCCATCTTTTTTCTTGCTAACAAGTTGAGGAGTAAATCTGTGGGTGCTAAGTTTCACAATGTGACAATATGTTTCATAAATCGTAACTCTCAAGAAGTCAAGCGAAAATTTTCAAAATTTATACCCTGAGCTTTTTTTGAAAACACAGGATAAAATGCTCAATAACCAGACCGGATAGACAACTCCAGGCCTTTGAGTGTAAAGCAAAGCCTGAAAAACTTGACAAACGCCCTTGCCAGGAATAATCTAAAAAAATACAATTCAAGATTTCACTCAATGAAACAAATAAAAATCAATAATACACAAATTTACCGCGTTCAGGCTCTCGACCGGGCACTGGATCTACTGAATTGTTTCTCATATCAAAAAAGGGAAATAAAATTGGCAGAGATGGCCGAACTCACTGGCCTGAACAAGACTACTGCTAAACGGATGCTTTCTAATCTCACCCACCGCGGCTACCTGCAGCAGGACCCTGAATCCAAGCGTTACCGGCTTGGGTTTAAGCTTTTCGAGCTGGGAGGAATAGTCCACAGCTCTTTTTCCTTGCGCAGAGCGGCGGCACCTCACATGTGCAAACTGCGGGACGAAACTGGATTCACCGTCCTGCTGGGCGTAGAAGTTGACGAGCACCTGGTATACCTCGACAAGGTAGAAGGTAACTCATTAATCCGAATCTCCTCTGAGATTGGTTGGCGCAGACGCCTTCACTTCGGTATGTTGGGCATGGTCTTGATGGCCTATCTCCCGCATGAAAAAGTTGAGTCCATCTTCGACAAGTATCCCTTGGAGACTTATACACCCTATTCTATCACGGACCGGCACGCTTTCAGCTTACGGTTGGCTAAGATACGCAAGGAAGGCTTTGTCGTGGATCGGGAGGAGATGTACGAGGGCCTTGGGGGCATAGCTGCACCGGTATGGGATTATTCCCGGAAGGTAGTAGCTGCAATCGGGGTTGGATTCGCCTTTAGCAAGAACCTTGGGAAAAAAGAGGTGGACCAAATCGTGTCGCTGGTGAAAAAGGCAGCCGAAGCTCTATCTTCTGACATGGGATATCTGAAGGTTTAATAGGCATGCCAAGTTTATAGTGTCACATTCACCATCTTCTTTGAAAATTTTCCCAAGGCTTTTATAGTTGCTCTGAAGCTGTCGCCAGCTCCCAGTTTCATCACGAACTGCTATCGGCGTTTTTTTTTTTTTTTTAAT
>JBDRBN010000104.1:0-5827 GCA_043822785.1 Pseudomonadota bacterium | reverse complement strand
AGCAAAGCGAAGCAATCCCCTTATAACCTGTGTTTGCAGGAGATTGCTTCGTCGCTAAACGCTCCTCGCAATGACACCTAGACATGAGAAAAATGAATTCTTATATTTCAACCAGTTAACACCTCTAACGCAACAACAGTGAGATTTCGAAATTCAGACTTTCATTATTGTCACGTTAGTAGCTTAAGTCCTAAATGGAAGAGGGGTTTCTTCAATGAATGATTTCAGATCTCCCAGATCGTACTCAAAACAGGTTCCGAAGCCTAAGCTCTGAGTGTCATAAACATGCCCATCGGGAAACACCATGTCAGGCAGGAATTGGCCACCGTTGCACTTATGGAGCCTAAAACCTGTATCTTTCAAGCCGCCTTCTTCGCGCAATAAAGATGATAACTTTACGATATATTCCTTCTTTCCATTATCATGCCTTCGATATATTCCCTTTGTGTCTTTACCCAAACGTTTACCGTTCGCAAAAATCTGCTGCACGCCATCTATAACATTATGAGTAAGTTTTGTGCCGAGCATTTTCTCTACAGTTCGTTTTAAGTCTATGGGCCTGGAATATGCAAAGACTCGCGTTGCAAAACCTGATTGTATTGCCAAATTGGCTACAGTGAGCACGTGCAGCCTGGCAGCATTTCTAAACACATCTCTCCATTTGAGCGCATAACCAAAAGCTCTATCGTGCATTACGACCCAAGGGCAAAACCAAACATTTCCTTTTGGATCTGTAGTGCTGAATGTATCGTTGCCGGTTAGCTCTTGGTGCGATTTTGGAATGTGCCTAGAAAAGGCATGAGTGCTTGTATCCATGGCGAGCTTCACAACGTTTATCAAGGATACTGGGTTTTCAAAATCAGGTGCAAAAAAACCAACGAGAACAGAATGCGGATCTCTTTCCAATCGCATAGCAACATGATCTTCGGTTATTCTCATGCCTGCACTAGCTTCAGGGATCCAACGGTTGTAGAGCGCTGTAATTTTTGTGTGATGTAGAGGACGAGCAGGCATTATGCAGAAATTAGCACTTGCTTCTGATTTATGCATGAGCGGGTTGTAAAACAAAGCTGAGGCCGGTATGGATGTAATAGGTAGACGTGCTATAAAACCGATGGTGGACATGTAATCTTCCCCTTGAATGCTTATCTTATCGGCATGTTGTATCTAAAGTTTCGTACTTTTTCAGATATGTCAAAATTTCTGCCCTTCCTGGTAACCGGTTGATTTTCTACAATATATATTAAAATTGGAAATACCAGTAATCGCCTGACAGTTACTGGTATATCTACCTACTAGAAACTGCCTGGCAGTTACTGGTAGTTGACAATTTCTTTCTTACTGCTAGGAAGTTTATGACAACTTAATAGCCTGGCGTGCAAGGGAAGCGGGTGCAAATCCCGCACGGTCGCGCCACTGTAAAGGGCAATGCTTTTTGCCAATTAAGTCACTGCTGAGCATTCAAGGCGTTGAGTGCTCGGTGGGAAGGCAAGGCAAAAAGTTAAAAGCCCAAAGTCAGGAAACCTTGCGCCAAAGCTCATAAGCGTATCACTCTTCGCGAATTAAGAGGCAGCGCATGTTTTTTATCGTGCACAAAACCCTTCTCGCCAAGAGGAGGGTTTTTGTTTTAATTCTTCTCTTGTTGATCCCTGTCCAAGCAGGGGCTCAGACAGATAAACATGAATTGTCACCCTCACCCTCCCCTCTCCCTTCAAGGGAGAGGGCAAGAGAGGATACGTCTGCGGATATTGGAGTAATAACAGTTGAGGGGGCGCAGGACACAGAGTCCATCGAAGCCCCTGGCGCATTTACCACCGTAATTAAGCCCGACAAATTTGAGAAACGTGTAAAATCAGCCCCTGAACTTCTTTCCGAAACTGTGGGCGTTGATGTAACAAGTTTGGGTGGTGAAGGATCACTTTCCACAGTATCGATTCGTGGCTCATCAGCAGAACAGGTTGCGGTTTTCGTGGATGGCGTACGCATAAACAGCGCGCTCACCGGCACTGTAGATTTTTCTACCATCCCCACTGATTCCATTGAGCGCATAGAGGTAATACGTGGAGCCGCATCAGCACGCTTTGGCACAGATGCCATAGGCGGCGTAATAAATATCGTAACCAAGAAAGCAGGTGCAAAGCGTGCCATCGATCTCAAGCTAACTGGCGCCTCGTTTTCTACATTGCATACATCTGAATCATGGCGCGAGCCGCACGATAATTGGGATCTGGTACTCGCACACGCCCATCGATCCACAGCAGGTGATTTTACGTTTAAAAGTTTAGGAATAACGCTCGCTGGCGGTGAGGTGGCTGACCCGCGCATCTATACCCGCATTCACAACCGCTCCATCTCCGAGGATGTGCTCACAAAGGTGCGCCTTGATATCACCGACATCCTTCACCTTGCCATATCAAACGACTTCTTCTGGACCGACAGGCAAGTGCCCGGCCTTGAGATAGAAACCACACAGCTCTATCCTGCAAATCCGCTCGAGGCTGACGAGGAGATCTTTCGCGACACCACAGCTCTAAAGATCAATTTGGACAAAGCCTTTGTCGATGCGCTCTCGTTCGAAGCAGGCGCTACGCACTTTTTTGATCACGACCACTTCACGGACCCAAGCCCGGCCATAGGCGATCCGATCGATGTAACATATCTTGCGCTTGCGCCAGAAAGCTACTTTCAATTCATTCATGATTTGAGCTTAAAACATCTCACGCTCATCTCCACTCTGCGCGGACAGTATAGATATGACTACTCTGATGACTCATCGCCATTTGCTACAGCACCCCTTATGGGCTCGCACGGCAGGCATACTCCAGCCGTGTTCATTGAAGAGGAGCTGGGACTATTAAAAGAAAGGCTGAGGATTATACCTTCGGCCCGAGTTGAAAGCGCAACTGGCAGAAGAACCAGGGCAAGCTGGCGGGTGGGCATAATCGGCACGCCTGCAAAATTTATCGATATAAAGGCAAACGCGGGCACAGCATTTCGGTATCCCACGTTCAGCGAACTCTTTTTTCCTGATCAGGGATATCTGCGCGGCAATCCAAACCTGCAGGATGAACGATCTCTTAGCTGGGATGCAGGCATAGTAGTAAGACCTCCTCGCAGCTTAATACAGGTTTCGTATTTCAGATCCTACATCGACAATCAAATACTCTTTGTGCCCATCTCAGCCACGACCATTCAACCCATAAACACGGGCAAGGCAAACGCGCAAGGCGTTGAGTTCTCTTTCTCTACAGATCCTTTGAAATGGCTGCACCTTGATGGAAACTATACATGGCTTGATGCCAGTTTCTCTGGAAACGGGCTTAGGTTACCTGGAAGGCCTCGCCACAAAGCCAATGCAAGCGCTGAGATTAAAATCAAGCCAGTAACATTATTTGGCAGCATTCAATACGTGGGATCATTTCCCTTAAACACAGCAAACACGGTTAGGATAACATCGCATACAGCTGCAAATATTGGTGCGACCTTAACGTTTGCCAAGCACTTCTTTGCTACGTTTGAGGTAAAGGATATCACTGACGTACAGATTTATGATGCACGCGGATTTCCCCTACCGCGCAGGAGTTATTGGATGAGCGTGGGGGCGAAGACGTAATGCTGTCATTGCGAGCGGAGCGAAGCAATTTCCGTAGTCCGTTAAGTTGAGGAGATCGCCACGTCGGCCGCTGGCCTCCTCGCGATGACAATAAAGGAGCAATCAAGATGAATAAAACGATAATACTTTTAGTAACTGCGCTGCTAATAGTGGGATGTGCAAACAGTCAGCTCGTGGGGCAGGCTCAAGATCCTAATGCCAGCGCATCAGGCCTTCGTACATTTGCTTTGGCCAGCGATTTTCCTGCAGATATCGTAATACCAGATATAGCTGGCATGCGCTCCACTGCTTTTGTGGTTTCAGTATCAGATCCCTCGGCTGTCTTGGCCATTGATATAGATGCTGATCCATTAGTGCTCTCCACAAACTTTGCAGGACTCAGCGTTCCCCCAGGCTCTGGCATACCAGCAAGGCTAATAATAACTGCAAGCGATCAGGCATTTCTTCTTACATCGCTTGGTATTATTTCATTCAACCCAACTAGCGGCGCAATCTACGATCAGGTAAGCTCCATCTCCACTCTTGATATTGGTAATGGATTATTGAATTCAGATGGAACTCAAGCATCCTCCACAATAACGCCGGCTTTTCCGGCTGGCATAACGCGCATAGGTAATAGACTTTTTATCTCCACGGCAAATTACATTCAAAACCAAACACCTGCCATAACCGCGCCAGGTACAGTGCAAGCATTTGAAGTAAACGCAAACCGCACGCTTACAAATATCGGGCACTTTGTGACCACAGGCTTTAATCCCACAGGCCTATCTAACAGAAATGATGACGAACTCATTGTCGTGAACTCAGGGGTCATAGACATCATCGATGCCACAGGAGTGCCGCAAACTGATGCATCAATAGATATTGTTGATCCAGAGACGCTCACTATCAAGTCAAATATACCTATAGGACTTGCTGCATTATCACCTTATGGCATGGCAATCACGATAGATGGCTCAAGGGGATTTGTGGGATCTGCTGCATACGGGCATGTATATGAAATAGATCTTATCAACAAACAGGTGCTTCGCGGAATCGATGATCCAATATATGCAACCGAGGGTTCTGATTACATAACTGCAGTCGCACTTTTAAAGGACGACTCGTATCTATTTGCTGCAAGCTTTGAACAAAGCTCTGTCATACCATTTGATCTAGCACAAACAGATCTAGTGGGAGGTAACCCATTTGTAGTTGGCTATCCTGCAGGCGTTACAGATGAAAATCCAACAGGTGCAAATACTGGAGCTGGTCCCATCGCAGTAAGGCCTGGCTCTCGTGATGTGGATTACACGGGTGAGGATCTTTTTGTACTCACAGGCTATCCTGGAACTTTAGTTGCTGTTAATACAGGGGCGCCGGCACAGAGCTATGTGCCAACTCCTTCAGAAAGCGATGATGATGTAGAAGATGCTGTGGATGATGAAACGCCTGTGCCTGAACCGCCATCAGGCACAGACGGCCAGCCGTGTCAGGGTTTTGCACAGGCAATTCATAGCGTGAGTTACGGTGCAGCAGCCGGCTTTGGTCAAAGCTTGCTGCCCGACATCGTGCTCGGCCCGCCGCGTGGAAACGGCGCAGGATCAGGAAGCCTTCATGTGCTCTCACTAGGAAAAGGCGGCCAAATCATACTCGACCTTGGCACCTGCCCTGCTGTGGACGACGCGGGAGAAGACTTCATAGTTTTTGAAAACGCATTCTATATCGGAGGAAACCCGCAAGCTCCATATGCAGAGCTCGCTACGGTTGGAGTAAGTAATGACGGCATAAACTTCACAGACTTCCCATGCTCATCCGGCGGCTATCCATACACAGGATGTGCAGGCTGGCATGCTGTGTTCTCGCATCCAGAAAACGAGATCGATCCATTTGATCCATCAGTTGCCGGAGGCGATGCGTTTGATCTGGCCGACATCGGTGTAGCCAAGGCGCGCTATGTAAGAATTGTGGATGATGGGGATGGACCAAGCGTTGGCACTACAGCTGGTTTCGACTTGGATGCTATAGCTGTGGTGAATGGAGAGATAGAGAACTAATCTGATCCCCTCCCCTTTGTGAGACTGTGTCGCAATAGGGGAGGGTGACTTGATATAAACGTTCTTTGACAAAAAAATATGAGAATTTTGTTACATAATACTACCGGCCAAATATTCGGGTGATGTCAGTCCATATTCTCTTCTGTTTTATCCTTGTGACATCTATGGGCGCTGTACC
>JBDRBN010000103.1:0-12266 GCA_043822785.1 Pseudomonadota bacterium | reverse complement strand
CGCATCGATATGCCATAACCTTGCTCCTTTCGGAAAAAAACTATAGCATATCATTAATATATTGAAGCATTGCTTTCCACTGCCCTCTCATATTTTTTTGTCAAAGAACTTTGAACCCTCCCCTATTGCGACACAGTCTCACAGAGGGGAGGGAATCAACGTTGCTGGCCTTGCTTGCGTAGTTTTATTTTTCCTTCTCCAGGACATCATACTGCTCTACGTGGTAGTCGGCGATGCTCTTTATCTGGATGCGCCTCTTAAATCGCTCTTCAAGCTCCTCGAGCCCTGCTCGCTCCTCATCGTAAAGAGCATCCGCAACAGACGGATGGCAGCAAACGATAATCTGCTTAGTCTTTATCTCTGGCGCCTCGCGGCAGATCTCGCGGAATATCTCATAACATATAGTGGTGGGGCTCTTAAGGCACCCCTTGCCCTCGCAATAGGGGCAGGTGTTGGTGAGCTGTCTCCGTAGATCCTCGCGCGTGCGCTTGCGCGTCATCTCTACAAGCCCGAGCTCCGAGATTTTGCTAATGGTGGTGCGCGCACGGTCGCTCTTTAACGCCTCTTTCAGGGTATTGTATACCTTGGTGCGATCTGCAGCCCGCTCCATGTCGATGAAGTCTATAATGATGATGCCGCCTATACCCCTTAGCCTTAGCTGATATACGATCTCTTTTACTGCCTCGAGATTTGTCTTGAGAATTGTGTCTTCTACTTTTCGTCTGCCAACAAATCGGCCGGTGTTGACGTCAATGGCTGTAAGAGCTTCAGTCTGTTCTATGATGATATACCCACCACTCTTGAGCCAAACTTTATGACCGAGCGCACGCGTGATTTCGATCTCAATTCCAAAGGCGTCGAATATGGGTTCTTCGCCTTCATATATCTCCACAGCCTTTCTGCCTTTGGACATAAATGTAGAGATAAAATCACAGATATGATCGTACGCTGCTTTTGAATCCACGACCACCCGATCTATGTCTGGCGTAAACAGGTCGCGCACTACTCTAGACAAAACGTCCAGCTCAGCGTGAACGAGCGCTGGCGCCTTTAATCCGCCAGCGTTCTTCTCGACATCTGTCCACGTCCTGGTCAGGTAGCTCACATCGTCGCTGAACTCGCGGTCAGTTACGCCTGACGACACAGTTCTCACTATAAAGCCGCCGCTTCCTTTGCGAAGTTTTTGGATCATATCCTTAAGACGCATGCGCTCAGCATGATCGCCTATGCGCCTGGACACTCCAACATGATCGATGGTGGGCATGTAGACCAGATATCTGCCAGGAAGCGATACATGAGATGTAACCCTGGCACCTTTTGTTCCGAGAGGCTCCTTCTCCACCTGTACTAAAATCTCTTTGCCATCTTTCAGTATATTCTCAATGTTTCTTTCTGCACGACTGGGTTTGGCCTTTGTTGGAATATCTACATCTTTAAGAGCAGAAGGTTTTTCCGCGCCTTCCTCATCATAGCCGCGCAGATCCTTTACCACATCCGATGCGTGAAGAAATGCAGTCCTATCAAGACCAATATCCACAAACGCAGCTTGCATACCTGGCATTACCCGTACGACTTTACCCTTGTAGATGTTTCCTACAATGCCGCCTTCGCGCTTGCGCTCGATGGTAAGCTCTGTGACCACGCCATTCTCAAGCCTGGCAACTCGCGTCTCGCCAAGAGTTACATTTATTATGAGTTCATTAGGCATTCTATCTTCCTTATTCGCATCTTCCTTGCCTTATCCTCTGAGATACTTAAGACGCCCTCAACTATCTCAAAAATTTTAAGTGCAGGCTTTAGTTTTGAAACGCCCATGCGTAGCACACCTGGTTTATGAACCGCAAGCTCCGCGACATAGTCCCTCAAATCGACCTCTTGGGCTTTTCCCTTCCGGATTCTGTTGTAGATTATGGGCTTGCCGGCCCTTAAGCGTTCAAAGTAACGCCCACAGGACTCATCTAAGGAGGAAGTATCGATTTCATAAAGAATGCTCGCTATGGAATCTTCGATCGATGAGGCTTTCTCATCAAGTGCCCACGCATCCTCTATTAAAATGCCAGATGATACGCAGCCACGCACTTTTTTAGCAATCTCTCTTGGATTTAGCTCTGCTACTAACTCAATATCTACATACTCAGCTAGGCTCTCTATACCCGCGGGTAAAGCTGGACCTGAGGAAATGCGCGCGCGGGGATGATACCCCTCTGAATACGCAAGTGGCAGTCCTGATGATCTAAAACCTCTCCTCAGCACATCCAGCGTTTCAACCTGTCCTAAAAAGCTCGCCCGCCCCAGCTTGCTGAACCGCACCCGGTAACGAAACCTCTTGTTTGTCGTTTCTCGCGTTTCTCGCATTTCTCGCGTTTCTCGCGTTTGTGTAGCAACCCGATTCACCAGTCCCTTATCAGGTTCACATATCCCACACCCTGTGCACGCTCCGCGCGTACAATCATGGGTTAGCACATGATCATAAGCGCGTTCTCGTTCACGCCACAAAAACTCGCGAGAAGGTCCAATGCCAAGATCCCAAGGAAAACTCTCAGCCGGTTGTCTTGCTTTAAGATAATCATCAGGATTGATATCGGTTTCAGAAAATGCATCGCACCATAAGTTAAGATTGAAACACTCATCCCATCCATCAAAGCGCGCACCCTTTTTGTAGGCGTTTTCGATAACGTCCGCAAGTTCCCGGCCTCCGCGAGAAAGCACCCCTTCCAAATAACTCATCTCAGCACTGTGCCAGCGATAGAAAAGACCTGGACCTCTCAGAATTCTTTTGAGCGTTTTTTGCCGCGCAAGTGTCTCATCTATAGAGATCTGCCGTTCCCATTGAAAGGGCGTGTGCGGCTTGGGGACAAATGTAGAAGTGGAGACTGTGACATTTGGATGTTTGTGAAATTTTCTGCCTATATTGAGGCAGCGCTTTGCAATCGTAGCAATGTTATCTATATCATCATCTGTCTCGCCAGGCAGGCCTACCATGAAATATAACTTTATGGCCTGCCAACCCATGGAGAAAACTTTTTTCACAGAAGCATAAAGATCCTCATCAGTATTGCCCTTGTTTATAAAACTTCTCATGCGCTCTGTCGCCGCCTCTGGCGCAAGGGTAAAGCTTCCTGAACGGGCATTACCCAACGCGTGCAAGACCTGCGTGGTAAGCGCCTCTACCCTTAAGCTGGGAAGGGCTGCATTCACCGGCAAGCCGTCGCAGCTTACGTGCACATCTGAAAGCGCAGATTCAAGCGGCATCCAGTCGCCTATGGATAAAGAGAGAAAAGAAAAGTCATCATGACCCGTAGCCCTTAATCCCTGGCTTGCTATTTGTGCAGCCAGCCTTTGCGTTCGCTGCCTAACAGGTCGATACGTAAAACCCGCTTGGCAAAACCTGCATCCCCGCGCGCAGCCGCGTGCAACCTCAACCGCCACTCGCTCCTGTGTGGCAGCATATGCGCTTATGGGCCTTTGTGGGAAATTTGCTGCTTCCAGGCTTATCACCTTGGCCATACGCACTTTTGCTTTAGAGTCGCCGGCCGACGGCACATACACGCCCTTCACTCGCGAAAGCGAATTTAGAAGTTTGGTTCTGGATAAGCCTTTGCTTTTTGCATCTCGCAGCATTTTTGCAATTTCCAAAACCGCATGTTCGCCATCGCCAATCACGATCGCATCGAAAAACGGCGCCATGGGCTCTGGATTAAAGGTACAAGGACCACCAGCGATGATAAGCGGATCGTCCTCACCTCTGTGCGCAGCTCTCAACGGGATTCCAGATAGCGAAAGCATGCCCAGCACATTGGTATATGTAAGCTCATAGGCAAGGCTCACCCCAACGACATCAAAGTCAGAAAGAGGCCGATGTGACTCAAGGGTGAAGAGGGGTAGATTACGTTTTTTGAGTTCCTCCTCCATATCTGACCATGGAGCAAAGACCCTCTCTGCAAGCATGCCTGGTTCGCTATTTATGATGTGGTAGAGTATTGATAACCCAAGGTGGCTCATGCCAAGCTCATACACCTCAGGAAAGGCTAAGCACACCCGCACATCAGCCAGATCCCAATTGCGCTCAACAGAGCCAACTTCGCCACCTAAATAGCGATGAGGCTTGCTCACCGATGCCAGTATTTCGCGTATTTCCGGTCGCACGGAAGGGGCTTGTAGCAGGAACATTTAAAAAGGCAACTGATTAACAAACAGGCATACCTATGCCCATCATGGAGATCAACGGCCCAATCATTGGAAGCGGAGTGCTCACTCCCATGGCTCCGACCATGAGAGGATCATGAACGGGATCGCAGGATGCAAAGGTTCCGTCTATTCCGGTGAACGATCCCGCTGGCAGCTCAGGTGATGCAGAAGGTTCAGTGCCAGGATGATAAACGACAAAACTTCTGCTGCCATTTCCCATCGCATCTCTCCATACCCTCTCACCTTGCCTTTGCATATGTGCAAGCATCGTTACATGTTCTTTTAATATTTTGGTGCGACGATATTTTCCAGCTGATAACCGCTCGAGACCAAAGAACAATTCAGCGCACTTCCTCCAATACACTGATGGACTAGTTCTATTAGAATACTTTATGGTTCCATCAATAAGAAGCTGCCGAAAAGGACTTTTCTGTAGAGAACCCCTAGTGCGACCATCCACTTTAAAACCCTGGTTTGGCAGCCTCCCGCCAAAAAGGCTTATCGCCCTATCCCTCACCAATCGCACAAGCTCACTCACTTCTTTGGGCACCTGAACAATTGGCAACCATCCTTCTTCTTTCTCAATGATAGGCTTTATCAGATCCATGAGATCGTCAGGCTCTTTTACTCGCACCCAATCGCCATATTCATTCATATCTATCTCAAAGAGAATTTGCCGCATATCAGGCCAGAATCTATGAGGTGAATCTCCCAAGGTTCCATCCACAAGAAAGTTATGAATATAATCAAACTGCAGTTGATTCCTCTCCCATCCATCAACTGTTTTTATGCGCTGGCGTGGAACTCTGCCGCCGTAGAGTTCTATGGCTCTTTCCCTTGCCAACCCTACAAGCCCACGTACATGTTCCGGCACTTTATCGATAGGCTTCCATCCTTGCTCTTTTTCAATTACAGGCCTTATCAAATTTATAAGCCAAACAGGTTCATCAACTCGTATCCTCTTACCATTTTCATCTATACCAACCCTGAAGAGTTTATATCGTAGATCAGGCCAAAATTTATGAGGAGGATTTCTTTGCGAATCTCTTATGGTTCCATCTACTAAAAAATCGCGCAAAGGACTTTTTTGCAATCGACCGCTCTCCCATCCACGAGCTGTTTTATAACCATTAGCTGGAAGGCCGCCTTTAGAACGGCTATCACGGATAAGATTAGTATGATTTCTTGCCACCCTAACCAGCTCACGAACATCTTTGGGTACTTGTTCAAGCGGTACCCAATCACGTGGCAGAACTTCGTCCCTAAATCTCGCAGCGCTGCTGGTAAGGCTGACTCCACTTTTGACAGGAGGAGGCGTAGGACGTTCTACATGATGATAGCTGGATTCTGTGCCATCAGCTACTGCGCGTTCTTCCGAAGGAGGTGTGGGATCTCCATTGACAGGGGCAGTAGAAACGTCCCTGCCAGATGGAACCGAAGCGACCTTTGATCTAATTTCAGCCATATGGGACCTTATCGGCTGAAACATCCAATTGTTGCGTAAAAAGATATCGCCAAATGATCAAAGAGTATATACAGTTTTGCGTAAAATTAATAAGCTAATAATATCAGGTAGTTAGAACGCTTAGCTGGATATTGCGCAACTTTTCTATCCACGCTGCGATAAAGGAATGAGCCAAAGAGGATGAAGAGTTCATGACCATATCTGCCTTAACAGCAAGCCAAATGACATCGGTGTTCGCGCAAGCGTTCACGGAAATCCTATGTGAGAATGCGTACGCAACGCATCTTCCTAGAATCATCGACATCCCTCCTATGTTTAACATGAGTCCGAATCATAGGGCTTACATGCAGGAAGTGACGGGATTTAGCGGATGCGGCGAACAGAGTCTCATAACTCATGGCAGGGTAAGTTTTGATGTGCAGTGGCATATGCTTCAGAGCATAGTGCACATGGCGGCAGCGCACGCAGATCATTCGTCCACAACTGAACAAGTGCTCCTTTCTGAAATCGAGTCATTCAAACGAGCTCTGTTGGGTGTTGACGATGCGATTCTTGGCGTTGCTGAAAAAAGCCTAGCCTCCGCAGCCATGTTTGCTGCTCTAATAAAATCTCCAGCAGATAAAACACAGGCTGCCCGACTATTTGCAAAGTCCGCCAGGGCATTTGAAGATGAGGAGGGCTTTCATTCAAGCGCAGCGATGTTATGGGAAGTAATTGCCGACATCTCTTCCTGCAGCACTTTGCCTTTATTCGCGACGTTGAACACCAGACACAGGGCTGCAAAAAATTGGCTCAGTTCGTTCTTAAAAGAAGAGCACGTGCATTGGGTTAGCTCTGATCTAGCCTTATCGCGCGGAAAAAAAAACGGCGTAATAGGGGATATTGATTTAGAAAGTGTAGACGTAGATATGCTGTTGCTTGAGTCAGCCATACGCCTTATCGATAAGAATCAGAGTAATGAAGCAATGCAAGATTTTTTGCTGCTAGCGTATAGAACAATGCGACGGGGCGATGAGCTCACGCATGATGAGTGGAATGAATTATCAAGCGCCATGAGAATAATATCATCCACAAGAAGCGACGATGCTTTCAAAGACTTAGCCGATCTGGCGGAAATGATTGCGAAGCGCTAAATAAATTTTTTCCTAACCAATTCCCCAAACAGTTTTTCGTTTTCTGCCATGCGCTCAAAGTATATGGGAAGAGCGCGCTCCATTTTTTTCTTTATATTATCAGCATCAACCAGAAGAGTTTTAGTTTTATCCTTGAGCAGCGCAAGCACCCGCTCCTCCTCGTAGGGTATGAAATAGCCATTGAGTAAATTCATCTCATCCATAATAGAAGCTATGCGCTCATCATGGCCAATACCTATGGCCGGCACCAAACCGCACATGGCAAGCACAAATGCATGATAACGGCAGGTAACTAGCCAATCCAGACGCCTGAGAAATGCTGCCATCTTGGCAGCACTTGCGTGATCCGCATCTATTGAGATCGAACTCGTCTTCATCTGATGCATCACATCTTGACATGGTTCTATGTCCAGGCTCTCCATTGCAAAAAAAACGACTTGGGCATTAAATTCTTGAGCAACCCAGTCAGCATAATTTGCAACAGCCTCCTTAATAACAGCGCTCTTGTGCCTGCCATGATTTGGCCACGTATGATAGTAGATGGATTTGTATCTATCGCGCTTAACACCTAACGCTGCTTTAAAAAAACTGGGCATCACCGGCCACCAAAAAAGCTCTTCAAATGCTATGCCGACGATAGGTTTTTTGAGATCTATACCCTGCCCTGTTAGCACTGTTTCTGCCCACTGCCTTTTCTGCGGCAAAAGAGTAAAGGCAGTATCAGTAGTTACCGCTATGTTCGTATTCACACCTTTTGATCGCAAAAGTTCTGCTGCTGCTGCAGTCCTCATCATGATAAGATCCATTTTATTTGCAACATCAAGAGCCCATCTAGCGTTTGAAGGAGTAAGCTCACCAGCATCAACGCCGTATGCTACAGTAGGAAGCAAAAGCCTCTGCGCTAGATCAGCTGAGAACATAAAGAACCACAAGAGGGCTGGTGAAAAATTTTCTTTAAAGCAGCTGCCCTCAGCCAGCACTACGATATCAGAGCGCATAACCAACTTAGTCATGCTAAAGATGAATATGGGATTGATGCCTACAACATGGAGTCTGTCATGTTCATCTAAGTAACGAAGGGTGCGGCGACGATCTAGAGATGTAAGCGTTATGGATATGCGCGGGTCAGCATCCAGCATCTGCTTTATGGCCTCGATTGTTCTGGCCTCAGCTCCTGTGTTGTTCGCACCTCCATAGCCTACAACAAGGCACTCGATGGGCATGCCAGGACGCCATTTGCGCTGCCACGGTCTTATGAGGAAGCTTATGATGCGAACTAGAAGTCTTAGAAAAGTTACCATGAAATTCAGCCTCAAAAGTAATCAAATGTGTCATGTCATTGCGAGTCACAAAGTGACGAAGCAATCTCCTAAAGCCACGGAGATCGCCACGCCCGCTATCGCGGGCTCGCGATGACATCCACCCTCCCCACAAGATCATAATCATGCGATTCTGTTATCTCAACCTCGCAGAATTCGCCCACCTTAGGATTTCCTTCATTGATATAGACAAGTCCATCTATGTCCGGCGCCTGGCCCTGATGGCGTGCACCAATTAAAAGGGGCGTTTCCTCTGAAGGTCCTTCGACAAGAACCTTCATTGTTCTTCCTATATAAGCTGCATTTTTCTGTCTGGATATGTCGCGCTGTACATCCATGATAAGCCTTTTGCGTTCCTGGGCAATCCTTGCAGGCACACGGCCCGAAAGCTTTGCTGCAGGCGTTCCTTCTTCAGGAGAATATGTGAAGACGCCGAGGTTATCAAATTTTGCATCACGCACAAAGTCCATAAGCTCATCAAACTCTTTGTCAGTCTCACCAGGAAAACCAACTATGAGACTTGTGCGAAGCGATATATCTGGAATCTTTGTGCGTAAATTTTCAATGAGCTCTCTTATCTCGTGTCCCTCGCCCTTGCGATGCATAGCGGTGAGCACCCGCTCGTTTATGTGCTGGATGGGAACGTCCACATACTTGCAGATATCAGGATAGCTTCTCATCACATCGATGACCTCTTTTGGAAATGCATGCGGATATGCGTAAAGGAAGCGTATCCATTTTTGTCCAGGAAGCAAAGCAAGACTCTCAAGCAGTGCGGCAAGATCTGACCCTACATCCTTGCCATATGCTGTGGTATCCTGCGCAACCAGGTTTATCTCTTTTACGCCACGAGCCAGCATCGCCTTCGCTTCTTTGACAACGGATTCAGGCGCACGCGACCGTATGCTGCCCCTGATCTTTGGTATGATGCAAAAGGAACATGGATGAAAACACCCCTCAGCTATCTTGATATAAGCGCGATGCCCTGGCGTAGCCTGAAACCTCGGGGTTTCATGATCGTACAGATACTGAGGACGCCCCACATGAACGCCCTTGACGCCCTTCCACTCCTTTATGAGCTCTGCGATCCTCATAAACTCGCCTGCGCCCACAAACATATCAACCTCGGGAAAGAGCTTGCGAACTTCATCGCTGTATCGCTGAGGAAGACAGCCTGCCACGATGAGCAGCTTGCACTTTCCATCTTTCTTATGCTGTGCCATCTCGAAAATTGTGCCGATGGCCTCTTTCTTGGCGTCCTCTATAAATGCGCATGTGTTTATTATGATCACCTCTGCTGCATGCGCATCAGCTGTGAGCACAAAGCCCTCATCAGCGAGAAGGCCTAGCATGACCTCTGAATCGACGAGGTTCTTTGGACAACCGAGAGAGATGAAATGAAGGGATCGGGGAATCATGGAATAAAAGCCAAATTATATGGAGCTCTGCCACCGCTATCAAAAGCATTACCAACATGAGATAATACTCCGGATGTATCGTAGCTCATAATCTGAATATCGCTTGATCCTGCATTGGCGACAAATAGCGTGCTGTAATCTATGTCCAGCGCAAGAGCCACAGGCTGGGTTCCGCCTGCATCAGCTGCGAGACCGTTGGCAGTTACCTGCGTGCCATCAGTAGAATATGTAAAAGAGCCAACCACGTTGGCCGATCTGTTGGCCACAAAAAGATATCTGTTAGATAGATCTAAAACTATATCGTAAGGCTCGGTGCCGTTCGGATCAAACGGCGAGCCTGCGACTATCGTTAGCGCGCCGGCATTATCATATCTGATAACGGAAACATCATTTGAAGTGGAATTGGCTACAAAAAGAAGCTTGTTGCTAATATCTAGCGCTAGCGATGCAGGTCCTGTTCCGCCTGTTCCAGTGGGCGACGTTGCCACCTCTGTGAGCGCGCCCTGGGAATCATAGGTAAATACAGACACGGTGTTGCTGACCGAGTTTGCAACGAACAAGAGGCGTGCTGAATCATCCAGCGCGATGTCCAAGGGATTTATTCCGTTTGCTCCGGTCGCTGATACGCCAATATAAGTCAGCTCTCCTGTATCGTTAGTATATGAAAATGCGGATACGCTGCTGGAGGTAAAGTTTGCGGTAAACAGAAGCCTGAGCGACCTATCGACGGCGCATGCTATTGGTCCAACAGCGCCCGCGGCAAACGGCGAGCCGTCCACTGCGGTGATGTTTTCATCTGCTGCTGAATATTGAAATGATGATACCGTAGAGCTGTTGCCGTTGGTCACAAATAAATATTCATCGGTAGTATCAAAAGCCACGCCGCGTGGCGCAGTTCCTTCTGCAGCAAACGGCGATTTAGAAAAAGCCTCTATAGTCTGCTCGCCACGATTTACGTTAAAGAGAGCAATATCGTTTGAATCCCGATTTATGGAGGCAAGCATGCTCACATATGTGAAGCCACCGACTCGCGTTACCGACACGTTAGCCGCATCGGTAACCACTACGTCCACAGCGCCGGTCTCATTTTGATTGGATGGCGATGTGACAGTAAGCCTTGTAGCCTGTGTCTCTGATATTGGTGCTGCGCGTCCACCAATCGTAACGGTGGTACCGGTTCCAAAACCCCGACCAGAAATCGTAACCACTGTTCCGCCGCGGGTTGTGCCAGCTGAAGGAGAGATGGATGATATGCTGAGCGCATCGTCTATTGTGCCACACCCAAAGATCGGTAAAAACAAAGCTAATAAAAGTGCAATTAGAGTGAAACGCATGTTTTGACCTCCAAGGTATTGCCAATATATCAGCTCTTTTAGTCGACACAAGCACTCTTGCTTTAAATAAGTTGAATTCCCTTCTCGGCTTTGGCACCATGCCGGCCATGGGTTTTAACTGCGGCATAGTAGGCCTTCCCAATGTTGGAAAGTCCACGCTTTTTAACGCAATGACGGCCGCGCACGTGCCTGCTGAAAAATACCCGTTTTGCACCAAAGACCACCACACGGGCATAGTTGCCCTGCCTGATCCTAGGCTCACGAATATAGCGTCAATTTTTAAGCCGGAGCGCGTTGTGCCGGCTCATGTTGAATTCGTTGATATCGCAGGTCTTGTTGAAGGCGCCCATAAGGGCGAGGGACTAGGCAACCGCTTTCTCGGGCACATACGTGAGGTAGATGCCATCGCACACGTGGTGCGCTGCTTTGATGCGCCGGACGTGGCTCATGCCTATGAAAAGCTCGATCCAGTCCACGATATCGAAGTGGTCAACACCGAGCTTTTGCTCGCTGATCTTGAGATAGTTGCAAAACAGCATGATAAGATTTCGCACGTCGCAAAGTCCGGTGACGCTCATGCGAAGAAACAGCTTGCCAGCATGGAAAAGCTAAAAGCTGTTCTTGAAGCAGGCTTCCCTGCGCAAAAAGCAGATCTTACAAATGCAGAGTGGGAAGAGCTGCCGTTTATGGGGCTCATAACAGACAAGCCGGTCCTGTATGTGCTGAATGTAAACGAAACCGACGTGAGAGAGCCTTCGCAGATAGTGAGAACCGCTATCGACTATACTCAAAACCAAGGGGCCCCAGCGATTGAAATCTGCGGCTCGATTGAAGACGAGCTCGCTGATCTGGAAGAAAAAGATAGAAAAGAATTTCTTAAAGACCTTGGGCTAGAAGAGGCAGGCCTTCCCAGGCTCATACATGCGGCGTTTCGACTGCTCGATATGATAACTTTTTTTACAAAGGATGGACCTGAAGTGCGCGCGTGGAATATAAAGCGCGGCACAAGGGCGCCGCAGGCTGCAGGCAAGATACATACGGATTTTGAAAAGGGCTTTATGCGCGCCGAGGTCTATTCATACGACGAGCTCATGAAAGCAGGTTCTGAGCATAAGATCCGCGAACAAGGTCACATAAGAATCGAAGGACATCTCTATGAGATTAAGGATGGGGATATAGTGCACTTCAGGTTTAATGTGTAAAAATCTAATTTCTAATATCTAATTTCTAATTTCGCCTTTTCAGTGAGGGCCTTTTAAAATACGAAATTTGCACTGCTGTCGCGTTAGAGGTGTTAACTGGTTGAAATATAAGAATTCATTTTTCTCATGTCTAGGTGTCATTGCGAGGAGCGTTTAGCGACGAAGCAATCTCCCGCAAACACAGGTTATAAGGGGATTGCTTCGCTT
>JBDRBN010000102.1:0-8523 GCA_043822785.1 Pseudomonadota bacterium | reverse complement strand
ACATACTGTTCAACATTGTTAACGATCTTTTTTCTCACGCGCATCTCAATGAAATCTGGAATGCCGTCAAGATCGCTGTCCTTGTCCTCATCAACCTGGCCGTTTTGCCAAGCATTGTCCGCATTACATTCAGCTACACTCGTGTAACCCATAAGGCCGCCCTCGCCGCCTGATCCACCAGGTCCGCTTCCGCCGCCTGAGGGACCAGTGCCCGAAGTGCAATCAGATGGCACATCAGATGTGCTGTAACGTTTGCTCGAACGTCCTATTAGTTCCCAGTCTCTGCTGACCGGAACGAGGTAAAACGAGTTCACACCGCCAAACTCCTCTGGGTTGTTATTCGTATCAATGTAGAACTGAAACGTACCGTCATCATCAATACCCTTTGAGGAATTTCTTCCAACCATGGCCACATATTTAATTACCGTACCGCTCAAAGAAAACACAGCCAGGCGATCTGCGCCTGCGTCAGCCACGTTACAGTCCTGCTGTCCAACAGAGTCGTCACCGCTCACGCTCTTAAAGATTCCTGCTATTTCATATCTTCCGCTCATGCCCTTCTGGTCGATCTTGCTGATAAGAGGCATGATGGTCCTGTGAGACCTGAGCAGTCCTTTTGTACCACCAAGGGAGACCTGATATGGAACAGAGCCTGCTGGAGAGTCAGCCACGAAATTCACATCATCCATGAGCATTTGCTCGACGGTGAAGTATGCGTTCGGCTTCCATTCCACTATGCCGTCATTGTCCACCTCTTCATAACCCTTGGCGTCAACCTTGCCCTGGCGGTTATCCATTATAACGATATTGGCCTGGCCATTAGAGCGGTCATCAATGCCAAATTCGCTTACGTTTGAAACTCTGACGTTGGGCAACACGCGGTTGCCAAAAGAATTTTCAGTAAAGATGATACCGTACTGGCCGCCGCTTATAGTGACGCCATCGAGTTTATTGTTGGCGCCTCCAAAACAAATGCCGGCATAAGATGCGCCATTATCTCCGCCTATGGATAGATCTTTAATTATCACATTATTGGCACGAATGTAGATAGCGCAGCCATTTCCTTTTTGCTCGTCGGTCTCGGCATTGGGATCCATCTTCTTCACATCCAGCACATAGCCTGCGCCGTCTATCTCAAGGTTGTCGCGATTGATCACAAGCGGGCTTGTCATGATGACATCGCTTGCAAGCGTGATCTTTTTGTAGCACGATTTGTGCTCCTGGGGATTGTTGGCATAATAGATCGCGGTCCTGAGAGATATTCCCCCATCGCCGGTGTTGTTATCCCAGAGGCTGTTGTAGATAGTGCAGAGTTCGTGATGTTCGGGATCTATGCCCTTAGGAGGCCCCCCGGCAGAAGCGGTTGAAGGAAGATTGAGCGCAAGGCACAATACCAAGGCTCCAACTATCCCAGCCAACCCTCTTAATGTGTTCTTCATAACCAACCCTCCGTTAAAATCGTTACGTTTTTCGTTAACGATCATTTGCTTTCTTCTTTCTTCTCAGTTTCAGCCGCAGCTGATGATGTGCTACCGCCTGGCACGCCAAAGGATAAAACACCCCGCAGGATCAACATATGGTTTGCCATATTCGCGGGATTATCTTCCCAGTCCGTGCGGCCCGAGGTAAAATTACCTTGATACCCCACCTTACCGCCGATCAAAAAGTTTTTATTAACTATTGCTTGAACACCAACATTGACAGCGGGACCTACCGTATCAAAGATGGAAAAACCATTGTCCTCCCCATTGGCATCTACCGTCCCCTCAGCGCCCATAACGAACTTGGGACCAAACAGGGTTGAAATACCCGCATAGGGAGTGATGAGCACACTGTCGTTAATGTTAATCGCAACAGAGGGACCAAAGTCCAAAGAAAACATCGGGGGAATAGGATCCCTCAACGTGGTGCCTGTATGCTCATTGTCAGGCTGGTCTATTACGCTGAAACCCACTCCGAGACCAAGGGTAGTGCCCGGAGTCAGTTCAAAGAAGTAACCATGCAGGCTGCCGCCGCCGCAGAAAAGGCCAGTGCCGCGGGATTCTTGCCCTGGATTCAGGTTTTCAAATGCTTGCGAGCCAGGGCAGATGCCCAGTTCTCCGTTAGCTAGAAAATAGTAATTCCGTGCTGAGCTCGTGTCCTCTGCAGGTTTATCGTCTGGTTTGGCAGGTTGAGGTTGGGCCGCAGCTGCAGGCTTATCAGCAGGTGCGGGTTGATCAGCAGATGCGGGTTTGGCTTTCCATTTCACCATTTTATCGTAATCTTCTTGTGTAATTCCGGCAGCAACGAAAATAAGATCATCTTTATAAGGAGGAAGGGTATCGGCGGTAACATATTTACTGATGCAGGCTGATTGCTCAGCAGGCTCATTTTCATCATTCTGGGTTATGCAAGCATTTTTAACCCGTGTAAAATCCTCTGTGCACTGTGTGTTATCACCGCACTGTTTAATCTCAAAACCGGCCGAAATCATAAAAACCTCCTGTTGTGTCTCTCTTAAATTCCCCGCAAGCGCTCAAATTACTCTACACGCTTTTCCTCTATACTGATTATCGGAGACCGCCGTAGGAAGTTGCGTACTTTTTTCGCCTTTTTTCAATTTAGCCGCACAATTATGATCTGGGCTCTATCTGACGGGATTTAAAGGAGTTTACAATACACGGCGCGGCATAATTTATGCGCTGCATAAGGAGGAATTGGAGATTTTATTATGAGCGTACACTGTAGCGTAGGATAAATTGTTAGTTCAATTTATGTTGTTTATAGAGAGAACGCTGCTTCTGGTTATGATTTTGCGGTTATAATAAAAATAACTAATTGTTTGACATTTAAATAACCTCCGTGAAATAATAGAATCTATGGAAAGAAATCCTTTTATATATGGCGGTGAAGTCTGCGGTGAAGATTTCTGGAACAGGGAAAAGGAACGCGGAGACTTAAAGCTCGATATCAGCAATTGCCAAAAGGTTGTCGTATTTTCAAAACGGCGGCTGGGAAAGACATCCCTTGTCAAAGAGGTCCTGCGCACTCTTCCTGAGAAAAAATTCATTTCTGCCTATGCAGATTTGTATCCCACAAATTCTCTGGATGATTTTGTAAATCGTTATGCATCCGCCATGGCGCACACAGTTCGAGGCCCAATTGACAAGGCCATGATGGAAATAAAGAGTGTTCTTAAATCCTTCACGCCGGCGCTAACCATAGATGACGATGGAAAACCTGTTTTCACTCTGGATTTCGGCAGAAGAGCAAAAACAGAGTCTGTTTTAGAAGAGGTTCTAGAGGCATTTCCGGCTTATTGCAGCAAGAAAGGAAAGCAGGGCGTTTTTGTACTGGATGAATTTCAGCAAATTGCCTCTTACGATGATAATCATAAACTTGAGGCCACGCTGCGAAGCCATTTTCAGACGCATAAAAATGTCTCATACATTTTTCTCGGCAGTAAGAAGCATCTGTTGATGGAGATTTTTTCCGCTCCAAACCGCCCCTTTTTCCACAGTTCAAAGATGTTGCCGCTTGGTGATATTGACCGCCAGGTTATGATTGAGTGCGTGGAGGATAGATTTAAAAAGACCAATTGTAAAATCGGACGGGCCGAAGCTGAATATCTCGTCGTGCAGGCGGAAACGCATATATACTATACGCAGAGGCTGGCGCATACAGTGTGGAATATTGCAGTCACGCTGGATCATAATGTTGACAAAAAAATTGTTGATGAAGCATTTAAGACAATAATCAGTGAAAGCAGCGACTATTTTCGTTCACTTTGTGAACTGCTTACCCCCCATCAACTGAATGCACTCAGGGTTGCAGCGCACCTTGAAGAAGGCGAAAGGGTTTTTTCTAAGGATTTTTTAACAAAACATAACTGGCAAAAGGATTCTCTGAAACAGGCGCTAGACACCCTTGTTGAAAAGGACATGCTGAGCCGTGAAGATGGCAGATATAAAATTGACGACATCTTTTTCAGAAAATGGCTGATTGAATGATCTGCGACTCACATCTTTACAATCATCGCAGTCGCTTCGCCGCCGCCATTGCACAGCACTGCAAGGCCTGTTTTCTTGTCCAATCGCTTCATTGCATAAAGGAGGGTTACTAAAATTCGGGCGCCAGATGCGCCAATAGGATGCCCCAAAGCTACTGCCCCACCGCTTACATTTACTTTCGATTCATCAAGATTAAACTCTTTAATGGCAGCCATGGTCACTGGTGAAAAAGCTTCGTTTATTTCAAATATATCTATATCATCGGCACTTAGGTTGGCTTTCTCAAGTACTTTCTTAATAGCGCCAATGGGTGCGGTTGTAAACCACTCAGGCGCATGCGAATGGGTGGCATGAGCCACAATTTGGCACATAGGCGTAATTCTTTGTTTTTTGGCCCAAGACTCGCTCATGACCACAAGCGCTGCTGCTCCGTCTGAAATCGAACTGGCATTAGCGGCTGTGACTGTGCCATCCTTTATAAATGAAGGCTTAAGCGTGGCCATTTTATCAAAGTTTACCCGGGCCGGCTCTTCATCAGTATCAAATATTTTGGCGCCGCCCTTTTTCTGCGCTACCTCCACACCAATGATCTCACCCTTAAACGCGCCGGATTCTATTGCCCCCAGCGCTTTTTTGTAACTCGCCGCAGCAAATTCATCCTGCATTTTGCGGGTAAATCCGTATTTTTCAGCGCACATCTCTGCGCAGGAGCCCATGTGTTGATTGGTATGGATGTCCCAAAGCCCGTCAAAGACCATGCTATCCACAGCCTTTGAATCACCAAGCCTCATGCCGCCCCTGGCATTTGGCAATATATATGGGGCGTTTGTCATGGACTCCATGCCGCCGGCCACCACAATCTCGCGCTCGCCTAACCTAATTAGCTCATCAGCAAGGATTACGGCCAAAAGCCCCGAGCTACACACCTTATTTACTGTAAAAGCGCCCACATCTTCGGCAATGCCCGCGCCAATAGCGGCCTGCCGTGCGGGGTTTTGCCCCAAACCCGCTGTCAGCACGCAGCCCATGATCACCTCGTCAACCTTTTTGCCATCTATGCCAGCCCTGACCAGAGCCTCGTGAATTACGACGGCCCCAAGATCTGTTGCCTTAAGCGGTGCCAGGCAACCTTGAAAGCTTCCTATTGGCGTGCGAACCGCAGCTACGATCACCGATTTTTCCATGAATAGCCCCCTTTAAAATCATCAACTTACAGCTTCAAAAGTGTCCGACACCTTTTTTAAGACCACAGCCTCGCGAATTAATTCCTCCTGTGAGCTTTGTTTACGTTACTGAAGAAAGAAAGGCAAGCAACCAGTAGGAAGCTGATTCCTATTGGTAAGTGCCTTACCACTAGGAATCAGCTTCCTACTGGTATTGACATTGCAGGCGGGCTCCCTTATCCAACGGCACATGCCTAAATCCGGAAAGAAATTTGAAGATTTAGTAGAGATAATGGCCAAGCTCAGGGCGCCGGGTGGCTGTCCTTGGGACCGTGAGCAATCATATAAGGATATTGCTGCACACACGCTTGAAGAGACCCACGAAGTACTGGCTGCGATCGATAGCAAAAATTACGATGCCCTTAAAGAGGAGCTGGGCGATCTGTTGCTTCAGATCCTTTTCTATGCGCAAATAGCTAGCGAGGAAGCGCGCTTTGATATAAATGATGTGATCGAAGCGATTTCAAAAAAACTCATTCATCGCCATCCTCACGTGTTTGGCAAAACAAAGGTATCTGGCAGCAAAGAAGTGCTTGAGCGGTGGGAAGCGTTGAAAAAAGAAGAAGGAAAAAAGTCGGCTGTGGGAGGTGTGCCCAAAACCCTTCCTTCGTTGCTCAAGGCCTTCAGGCTCGGAGAAAAGACATCTCGCTTAGGCTTTGACTGGTCTGACGCAGAGGGCATTCTCTCAAAGGTAGAAGAGGAGGCGCATGAGCTGCACGAAGCGAGAAAACAAGGCAAAGCCGATCAGGTTGACCATGAGTATGGAGATCTATTGTTTACGCTTGCAAACCTAGGCAGATTTCTCAAAATTGATCCTGAGGGAAGCCTTAGGCGCGCGACAGAGCGCTTTATCTCGCGCTTTACATGGATGGAAAAAGAAGCAGAAAAACTTGGATGCGAACTCAACTCGCTTAGTGCCGACCAATGGGAGGAAATGTGGGAGAAAGCAAAGACAAAAACCTGATGCGGGCATTGATAATGAATGCCCTTTTGCTTCCAGGCAGTGGCCATTATTTCATTGGAGCAAAGCGCAAAGGCCTACTCATGGCAGTTGCAACGCTCATATTTATCATAGCGCCAGCCATCAAATTTGTGACAACGTTTTCATACGCGCTCGAACACCAGCCACCACCAGGTGTTAGCGGCTCGCTCGGCATCTTGGCTGCTATGGGATTTGCGTGGAAAGCACACGGCGGCTTTATAGTGATAAGCATTTTTACAGTAATCCTGCTATGGGCTTACGGCATCGCAGATATAGCGATAAGGATATTGAGGAATAAATGAAATTGTCATCGCGAGCCCGCGCTAGCGGGCGTGGCGATCTCCGAAACGCAGGGGATTGCTTCGCTTCGCTCGCAATGACAATGAAAGGAGAACTAGAATGGCAGACTGCCCCCACACTACAGTTTCTTTAAATTGCACTTGCACCTACGAGCCATGTTCGCGCAAAGGCAAATGCTGCGAGTGCATAGTCTACCACCGCCGAAATGGCGAACTGCCTGGCTGCCTATTTCCTAAAGATGCAGAGCGCACCTACGACCGCTCTATTTCTGCGTTCATTGCGGCTCATAAGGGGAAGTGCCAATAGGTTCTTTGCGCTTATGAATAAGCGTTAAGAGCGCGTGATACTCCTCTGGGCTTATTGAGCGGATTATCAATATATAGATAACAGCGCTGCCTGCGATGATGAGCAGAAGCGATATAATTTTTTGCCACAAAGGCCACGTTGGTAAAATCTGCACATAGTGATTAACTATCATCAATGCTGCACCCATGGCAGCAGCTGCTAGTGCTGTTCTTGCAGCAGACTTAAGTATCATGCGCCCACCTATTGGACCAATCTTGCGCCTTAAGAAAATAAAAAGAAGCGCAAAGTTTACTACTGAGGAGATGACAAGCGCCAAAGCGAGCCCCCTGTGCGCAAGCGGCCCCATGAGGATGTAAGCAAAAAAGCCGTTTACGAACACTGCAGCTGCAGATGTATAAACAGGCGTCCTCGCATCTCTTAGTGCAAAAAAACATGGAACTATGTTCCTTGCACCTGACACAAAGGGTATTTTAAGCGCGAAAAAGTAAAGCGCACCTGCTGTGGCAATGGCTGTTGCATCGGTGAATTCACCCCGCTCAAACAGCACGCGCACGATGGGCAGCGCCAGAATGTAAAGGCCCACAGCTGCTGGTATGTCTATGAGCAAAGCCAGCCTTAACCCAAAATTCATGGTTCTCTTGAGCGACTCAATGTCATTTGTAGCAGCATGATCAGCTAGAGTGGGCAATACAGCTGTGGCCACTGCGATCGAAAAAATACCTAGAGAAAACTCAGATACACGGTCTGCATACCACAGATATGAAACCGAACCATCAGGAAGAAATGATGCGAGAAATGTTATTACCAGGATATTGAACTGATACACAGCTGCGCCAAAAGCCGCAGGAATCATTAGCACCAAAAGGCCTTTGAGCGCTGGATGCCGAAAGTCAAAATTAAGCCTGGGCAGCATGCCTTCCTTAACTAAAAACGGTATTTGAAGGGCAAGCTGGGCAACACCGCCAAGTATCACGCCCAATGCCATGCCTTCTGCAGGAAGCTCTACATAATGCTGTAGCACCAAAGCTCCGAATATGATGCCCAGATTGAGAAAGATGGGAGATGCAGCAGGGGCAGCAAAGCGCTTTAGCGAATTGAGTATGCCCATGGCCAAAGCAACAAGGCTTATGAGCAATATGTAAGGGAACATTATACGCGTGAGATAGACAGTGAGGTCAAACTTATCCTCGTTTATGGAAAATCCCCAAGCGACCGCCTTTACGATCCATGGCGCAAACAGCACGCCACAAACAGTGAGAAAAACGAGAAAGAGCGAGAGATATGTAAACACCACTGAAGCTGCAACACGTCCGTCTTCGCGCGAGCGCTTAAGTTGTTGTGTATATATCGGCACAAAAGCCACAGTGAGCGCGCCCTCAGCAACCAGACGCCTGAGCATATTAGGGATACGAAACGCCACATAAAAGGCATCGGCCACGCGGGTAGCGCCAAATGCCCAGGCCAGAATAATATCCCTAGAAAGCCCCAAAAGGCGCGAGAGCAAAGTGAAGAAGCTCACCGTACCTACCCTGCGGCTTATGTGTGCGTGTTCTTTGTGCATATACCTAAAATATGTAGAAAGGTGTCGTGCCCAAGTCAATATGTCAGGTTAATGCCCAAGCGATAATGTCAGGGTGGGCGAATGTGCAGCTAGGGCTGCCGAATTAATAGGAATGATCGGAACCATTTCCGGATCAATCCCAGGTTTTCTAAAATAGGCAAT
>JBDRBN010000101.1:0-3732 GCA_043822785.1 Pseudomonadota bacterium | reverse complement strand
TCCCCTTATAACCTGTGTTTGCGGGAGATTGCTTCGTCGCTAAACGCTCCTCGCAATGACACCTAGACATGAGAAAAATGAATTCTTATATTTCAACCAGTTAACACCTCTAACGCGACAGCAGTGCCAATTTCTAATTTCTAATATCGCCTTTTAGCGCCATCAAAAAAGAGCGATATTGGAAATTAAAAATTGGATATTGGAAGCTTATCAATGCCTGACAACCTCATCTTCTGTTATGGAGACCCCCGACAGCTCCCGAAGCCCCCTCTCCATTAGATGCCTTTGCAAAGACGGGATGTCGCTCTCATTAATCTTATCATCCACAATTTTAAATGCTGCTCTAAGCAGCCTTGTCCTGACCAGCAATACATGCCTGTTGCGCTCTTCTTCAGCCTGTCTGGCCCCGACTTCGAGTATGTGCGCTGTCTTTTTGTGCGCTTCTTCCAAAATCGTTTCACATTCCTTGTTGCAGTTCGATTCTATGGTTTCTTTGCGCGCAGTTATATCGTGTGGAAGCTCCTCATAACTTTCGCGGGATTTAGCAGCACGCGCACGAGCTTGTCTTAAAAGCATAACCGATGTGAGCATCTGCTTTCTTATGCGCATACGCCTAGAATAAAAGAACTGATTGGCAGCAGAGCCAAGTGACCAGCGAAGCAAGGCTACCAGGATAACAAAATTTATTAGGCCAAATATCAATGATTGCAGATTGCTCACGCGGTTTACTCCTTGAGCCTGACTATTATCTCATCTGCCAGTTTTGTTGCCCGGTCATTCATCTCATCTACGATCGAATTTTCAGTGGATTCGATCGATATGAGGTTGCTGCTTATCATTTCGCCCATTTTGGCGCGCCCTTCATTTATGATTTTATCAGCCTCGCGCACAGCATCTGTCGTGCGCTTTGCTCTATCGTCCTGGGCCTCTTTGAGTGCCATACCAAGCACCTGTAGCCTTCCTGCTTCTAGCTGCTGGGACTCATCGTTTAAAGAAGCCGCTTCCTGGCTAGCATCTGAGGTAAACTGCTTGCGCCTGTCCATAAGTTTTAGCAGGGGCTTAAAGAACAAAAAGTTGAGCATGAAAAGGACAAACAGAAAAATACCAATCTGAATGAATAGAGTCCAATTGGGTATGAGCTCGATCTCGGTTGCAAGAAGCATAACCGATCCCCTACTTACATCATCAAGGAGTCGCCGCCCTCATCCTCAGAGTATTGCGAAGAATCCTGTATAAAAGCTGTGCCTCTGCGATCTTCATACGAAGCGCTGGTTTGCATTTTGCTGTTGCCATGAAACACCGCGCCCTGCTCCACAACGAGCGTTGGTGTTAAAATATCACCCGTAAGATTGGCGCCACGACGAAGCTCTATCTTTTGTTTGGCCTCGATAGTGCCTTCGATTTTTCCCTCAACCACTATGGTGTCGATCTGAATTCGTGCATTCAGCTTAGCCTCCGGACCAACGATCAGCGTTCCATCTGAAAGGATCTCGCCATGAAAATCGCCATTTATCTGAACAGTCCCATCAAACATGAGTTTGCCTTCAACGCTGCATCCTCTATCTATAAGGCCGTTGATCTGATCCGTATCTTTATGTCGTCCCATCTTAAACCTCCATATCTCGTATTTCGTATCTCGTAATTCGTGTCTTACATCTTAACAATCTTCCCATATACTCTATCAAGGTCTTCTTGTGAGTAATACTCTATAACGATCTTGCCCCCATTGCCCCTTGGCATAATCTGAACTTTTGTCTCTAATGCCAGCTTTAGATTATCGCTAAGCTCGTTCATTTGAGGCGACAGAGTTTTTCTAGTGCGGCTGCGTTTAATACCACCAGAAACATAAGACTGCACGATCTTTTCCACGTCCCGAACCGTTGGCACATCTCTTAAAATGCGTTCGCGTAGTTTTAGCTGTGCGTGTATTCCGTCCACAGTTAGAAGCGCCCTGGCGTGACCTGCTGAATAGCGTCCGCTTGCTACATCTTCCTGCACCACCTGGGGAAGGTTGAGAAGCCTTATTCCATTAGTGACCGCAACTCGCGATTTGCCGACCTTCTTTGCTACATCTTCTTGAGTGTATCCGAACTGGTTGATGAGTTCTTGATATGCGCGCGCTTCTTCAATGGGGTTTAGGTCTTCGCGCTGAATGTTCTCTATTATAGAGAGCGCAAGCATGCCCTCTTCATCTACCTGTTTGATAACCGCGGGCACCATGACGAGCCCTAACATACGAGCCGCCCTTAATCTTCTTTCACCCGCGATGAGTTCGTATTTGTCATCTGATATGGATGATACTATCAAGGGTTGGATGATGCCCTGCTCTCTGATGGAGTCAGCGAGTTCTCGAATTTTCTCTTCATCAAACACGGTTCGCGGCTGTTGCCTATTGGGGATAATCGAATCCGTTGAAATTAAATGAAACCCATTTGGTTCTTCAGTGATCTCCGTATTAATAAGATTTGGTGGAATAAGAGCTTCTATCCCCTTTCCTAGTCCTCGTTTTATCTGCATTATACGCCCCTCCATAAAAAGCGCTTCGCGCTTTTTCGTAGTTCGTTGTTCGTTATTCGTATTTCGCCTATTCTAATATATTTAATAATTACAATTAGTTGCGTTGTTTTGTCCTGTTGCTGCGCTGCCTGCCAACACCTCCTTGGCCAGCTCAAAGTAGCTCTGTGCTCCCTTTGATGTGACATCATACAACAATATCGGCTTTCCATGGCTGGGCGCTTCAGAAAGACGGACGTTTCTGGGTATCACCACTTGAAACACCGCATCCTTAAAATGATTTCTAATTTCACTCTGAACCTGACGCGAAAGATTGTTTCTTGCATCAAACATGGTGAGGATTATGCCACGAATTCTGAGATCCTTGTTGAGGCCACCCTTTACAAGCTGGATAGTCCTTTGAAGATCAGCAATGCCTTCCATTGCATAATACTCGCACTGAACTGGGATGAGAACCGAGTCAGAAGCCACAAGGGCATTTAGGGTGAGAAGGCCAAGCGAGGGAGGACAATCTATAATGATATAATCAAAATTGTGGTGTACAGTCTCCAGATACTTCTTTAGACATGTTTCACGTGAAACAAATCCTACAAGTTCAACCTCAGCTCCAACAAGGGCTGTGTTTGAAGGAATCATCTTCAAAAAACCCAGCTCAGTGTCCATTTGTACGGTTGATATATCCACTTCGCCGGTTAATACATTATATATGCTGTGCTGTATGCGGTGTTTGTCAAAACCAAGGCCTGTTGTCGAGTTTCCCTGAGCATCCAGATCAACAAGCAGGGTCTTTTTTTCAGCAGCAGCCAGCGCAGCAGAGAGGTTTATTGCTGTAGTGGTCTTCCCAACCCCGCCTTTTTGATTACAGATCGCGATGATTTCAGCCATAAGCGAGTTTTTTAATGCGCAACAGGGGAAAGTGCAAGAGGAATGATGCTCCCCCGCAGCGCGGGGGCAACCGTTTTATCCTCCCCCTTTAGAGACTGTGTCGCAATAGGGGAGGGTTCAAAGTTCTTTGACAAAAAAATATGAGAGGGCAGTGGAAAGCAATGCTTCAATATATTAATGATATGCTATAGTTTTTTTTCCGAAAGGAGCAAGGTTATGGCATATCGATGCGGAGATCGTTATCAGATGGGATTGCTTCCTCAAAGCATTGAAGACTATGTCAGTGAAGACAATCCTGTCAGGGCCTATGACGCCTTTGTGAATGCCCTTGAT
>JBDRBN010000100.1:0-7973 GCA_043822785.1 Pseudomonadota bacterium | reverse complement strand
CGAAGATCACTTTATATCTGTTGTACCAGTAGCGACCAAAGTAACCGAAGTAGTTGGCGTCGGTGCGATAGGTTGCGCCGGCCAGCCAGTTGTGCCACCTAAGCACATCAGCGCCGCCGGTCATGAGGCTGGCAAACAGCGCATCATCCGCATAGGCAACTGCAGGAAGCACAAACCTGGGAAGGAATAGCGATTGCCCGAACGCGACGTATTTTCGCTCTATGAATTTGGGCTCTTCATCAGTGGATGTCGCCGATTCAGTCTGAAATCCAGTTGATTTGTCTATCGAGGCGCCCTTTTTTTCTTTTGATGTTCCTCGTTCGAAAGAAGGCGAGTTAAAGCGCGCGATCACAAATCCCTTTGGCGTATAGTATTGAGAATACAACTCATATGTGGATGACACTATTGGCTGAAACGCGCCAGTTAGGAGGTTTGTGAATTGCTTTTTATTTTTTCCATCCCACGTCACACTATAGAGGTTGGAGATGCCGCTCTCATCTGATGAAAATATCAAATGCCCACCGTCAGGCGTCCATGTAGGGTGGCTCTCAATCACAAGGCCTTGTCCGTCTGTTAAACGCTCAAGCGGCGTGCCGTTGATCGTGTATCTCCAAATACGCCATCCCAGATCAGGTTTCCATACGGAAACCGCTATGAAACGCCCATCAGGGGATACGCGAGGGTTTGCAAATTGGGTGTAGTGAGGCACGTCCCCTGTAAGAACCGTTCGCTCCTTTGTATCTACATCTATGCGTTCAAGCTTTTCGGTTCCTGCGTCGAGGGTGACGAAGATAAGGCCCTTGCCTGTATTGTCAAAATCAGGATCTCTTGCACGAGCTCCTTTGGTGAGCTTTTTTAGACGATGTTTTTTCTTCTCCACACTGAAGTCGTAAACCCAGAGATCCTGATAATTGTAGAAATCCTTGTAACGGCCAGGCGCTGAATAGGCCAGCTTTGTGCCATCTGGGCTAAAGGAGAACTGCGTTGCATTGTGGCCCTTCTTGAGAACTTCCGTCTCGCCCGTGCTAAGATCCATAAGGCGGATCTCGGGTTTGCCGTGTGGTGAGACGGCTGAGTAAGCTAGTTTTGTGCCATCAGGCGAAAGCGTTGGAGCTGCGTACTGGCCGTCATATTCTGTGGGCACGACGATATCGGTCGGCTCGGTAAGGCCTTTTGATTTAAGTTGCGCCACTTTTGTTTGATAATTGTCCATCAATTCCTGATGCCATTCATCCCATAGTTCGTAAAACGTACGATCATACACGTTTCGCGATTGATGGTTGAGCATGCCGAGAAGGAGCGAGGAGCGAATGCGCTTATCCAGCTTCATGAACTTCTCCTCGCCATATTTGTCTATGAGCCAGCTCACGAACTTGACGCCATAGATATATGCAGATTTATAGCCAGGCCAGCGCCAACCCAGGCCATCTGCCTGATCAATTTCAGGAAACGTATCATCTATTACGGATGTGCGAACTACCATTTCAGAATATGAGCCCCTGCCTCTTCCGCCCTTTGTGAAATACGTTTCATCATACTGTGCTATTCCCTCGCGCATCCATACAGGATCTATGCCAGAAGGAGAAACTGTTTTTCCTAGGAGAACACGGATGGGCCGCCATGCTCCACCAGCGGCATCGATCTGCACGATATGGGAGTACTCATGTATTAGAAGCGTGCGCAGCCAATCATCGTAATGCGCAAGCGACGAGTCAGGGTCCGGCGGAGCCACAAAGATGAGCATCCAGTTGTATGGCAGAACCGCAGCCAGGCCATTTGGCTCGTCTGTGGAATCTGTGAGCACCACTTCGGTATAACTCCAGGGCTTCCAACTCCAAGTCTCTACAATTTTTGGATGAATTTCTTCCAGGATATCAGCGGCCTTTCTGGCTACATGCGCTATGTGCTCTGGATGATGTATTCTGAAGTGAGGCGTGAATATAGTGTGCCAGCCTGCGCCGGGATCAAAAGTAGAGGCAGATGCTGCTCTTGCCATGAATATGGCAAGGGCGATTGCTATGGCGGTGAAGATGGCACGTCGCATAGTCATAGGAATTTAACTAATTATTAGGAAAATCACAAGAAAAGCATGCCAACCTGATATATGGTCAAACAGACGAAGTAAGCTATGATCGTAAGACCAATGAACTGCCCTAGGGCATAGAACCATCTGCCTGATTCGCGTCGCATCACGGCCAAGGTTGCCATGCAGGGTGCGGATATAAGACAGAACAGCATTACGCACAGGCCCACAAGCGGCGTATAGTTTTTGGCAAGGATCAAACGCAAAGGGCTTGAATCGCTAGCTGCCTTGCCCAGTGAAAAGATGATTCCCAGTTGGGCAACCACAATCTCTTTGGCAGCAAGCCCGCCGAGAAGAGCGGTGTTAAGGCGCCAGTCAAATCCCAGAGGTTTTGTCACAGGCTCCAATGCTTTGCCTATTCTGCCTGCAACAGAATAGGATATATCTTCAGATGCCTTTGCACGCTCTACTATCTCTTGGGGAATGAGTGCGCTTGCTGCGATTTTCTCGTCTACTTCATATGTCTTTGGCTTAGGATAAGAGGTGATGAGCCACATCACAATGGACAAACCCAAAATAATGGTTCCGGCTTTGCGCAAATAGAGCTTGGTTCGCTCCCACACATGGATGATTAGCCCCTTTATGACCGGCAGCCGATAGGGAGGCAGTTCCATCACAAACGGAATGGATTCGCCCTTTATGAGCGTAGAGCGAATAAGCCTTACCAGAATGAGCGCAAGCACAACTCCGGTCAGATAGATCGACCATAGCATCGTGGCGCGCCACTTCTCTGGAAAGAACGCGGGTATAAAGAGCGTATAGATCGGAAGCCTGGCGCCGCAGCTCATAAGCGGGATTACCATCATCGTGGCAATGCGATCGCGCCTGTTTTCGATAGTGCGCGTGGCCATGATAGCAGGCACAGAACAACCAAACCCTATAATCATGGGTATCACGCTTTTACCGTGCAGCCCTATTTTGTGCATGAAGCGGTCACTGATAAACGCGATGCGCGACATGTAACCTGTATCTTCGATAATGGAGATGCACAAGAACAGCATGGCAATGTTTGGGATGAACACAAGAACGTTTCCCACCCCTGCTATTGCGCCATCAATCACCAGCGACTTGAGCGGCCCTTCACCTGGCCAGTTAAGCCTTATCGCCTCGGCTAACCATCCTATGCCGGTTTCGATCCAACCCATGGGAATGGCGCCGAGCATGAATGTGGCGTAAAACACCAGATACATGACGCCAAGAAAGAGTGGGATACCCAAAAGCCTATGCGTTACTATGTCGTCGATCCTGTCGGATATATGAACTCGATCTATTGGCTCTTGCTTTACGACTTCGCGAAACAGGCCTGCGGCAAATCCATAACGGCGCTGGGCCAGAAGCACTGACATGGAATCGCCGTGGTGACCCTCAATGCGCGAGGCGAGCTCTTTTGCTCTGGAAATGATTGGTTCTGCAACTTTTCCCAGCCTGTTGATGAGTAAGTCTTTGGCTTTGAAATCGCCTTCAAGAAGCTTTATGCTGATCCATCGGCGTGGGTATAAAGCAAGTTTTCCTTGATCTGCAACCCTGAGCGCCTCTTCAATCTCCAGGATGTGTTCGCCAAAATCTTCGCCGTAATCGATCTCGATTCTGCACGCTGCACGTTTTGACGCGCTCAATATGGCATGCTTGAGGTCGCCGATTCCTTTGCCCTTGCTGCCCACAGTTTCGACAACTTCGCAGCATAACCTCTCCTTGATCATTTCAAGATCAATTTCCTGTCCGAGAGATCTTGCCCTGTCAGCCATGTTAAGAACTAACACGAGATTTGCACCGAGCTCCAGAAGTTGAGCTGTGAGAAACGCATGCCGTTCAAAGTGAGCAGCGTCTATGATCTGGATTACTACGTCTGGCTTTTTTTCAACAATAAAATCCCTGGCGAGCAGCGCATCAGGGGAGGTTGTATCAAGGCTGTAGGTTCCCGGCAGATCTACGACATGTATGCGAGTTTTGTCGTGAGTAAAGCTGCCTTCTTTAATTTCCACAGTGACGCCTGGATAGTTTGTGGCGCGCTGGTGCTGACCGGTGAGCGCGTTGAAGATTGTGGTCTTGCCTGAATTAGGATTGCCGACTAGGGCTATGGTGATCGATTCTGTCATCTATTGCGCCAGTGCCTTTCTCTTAATCCGCGCCTTCTGCTGCGGCCTCGTGCACCATGCGTTTTTTCAACTACTATCTGAGAGGCTTCTTGTTTTCTTAATGAGAGGCTTATGCCGTTTACATCCACTGCCATGGGATCGCCAAGCGGTGCTACGCGCTGCACGTACAACTCGCAACCTGCTGTGATTCCCATCTCTATAAGGTGCCTTCTTAAATCTGCAGTTCCCATAATCTTAATTACGTTTACTGTTTCACCAGGCGCGATTCTGTTGAGTGTATCGCTGATGCCTAAAGGCTTTTCGCGTTTAGAGGAAATGTTTCTGTGGAGCTCGCCAAGCCAATGCCTTCCACCATCAGGGAGTCCTTCTAAAAAATCAAAAAGCGATACAAGGGCCTTGATAGTGGCCGGGCTTAAATGATGCTCGATTGAACAGGCATCTTTTTCTGCGATGTCAGGATTTACCAGCAGCACATCCGTAAGAAACCTCTCAAGCAAAACATGGCGCTTGGCAATTGCTTGTGCTGCCTGCTTGCCCACTGGTGTAAGTTCAACTTTTCCGTAGGTATCGTGGCTCACCAGCCCCAAGGTTGCGAGCTTTCCTACGGCCGAATGCGCAGAGGGTAAGGATACGCCTTTTTGGGAGGCGATTTCGCTTATGGAAACTTCGCCCTTTGTATGGGCGATGGCGAGTATCGTCTCCAAATAATCCTCTTGGCTGGAGGACAGGTCTTGTGGGCTTTGGCGAGTCATAGGGTTATTGTTAGGCAGGTCTAACTATATGAGTTCGTCGGGGTAGTCAAGCTGATGATAATAAAAAACCCCGGCCAAAAGACCGGGGTTTTTTCAAGGTTTACGAATAACGAAGAACGAATTACGAAAAAGCGCATAGCGCTTTTTTAAAAGTGCCAGCCCAGCATGCCAAGCAATACTGCCTGGGCTTTTAATCCACCGTCAGTGACCTTGGTATTTACACCATTGATTGTGCGATAGAAGGATTTCTGGAAGATCAGGTTTTCTGTGAAGTCGATGGCAAAGAAGAAGCCCTTCCAGATAAAGAACTCACAGCCTGCTCCTACACCCACTCCGCCACCAACAGCACCCACTTTGTTAGCATCGGTTGGTGCATTTACAAACAGCGCATGACCTGTTCCGCCGAGCTTGGCATATGGAATTATCTTCACCATGTTCGGCTGCCAGCTAGCGCGCGTGAAGTAGGGGGCGGTTGCGCGTACAAAAATCGAGAAATCCAACACGTGCTGGCGCGCATTTTCTAATGGATAGGTGACTGTATTGTCACCGACCTGTGATGTGGCAGTTGCATAAGTGATTTGCATTAGGGGGCCAATCCAGTCTGCTATATCCCAGCCAAATGCGATTCCAAAGGCAGGGTCGATCGCCCCGTCGAATTTGCGGTTGGTCTGGGTGTGGGTGTCATTTGTAACCTGCATGAAGCCGCCGGTTATCGCAACATATGGTCCCTTGTGCCAACCTTTTTCAGGGAACTCTGGCCTCTCCTTGGAGGGCTTCTCGGCCTTCTCGATATCTTTCTCCACCTTTTTTTCTATCTTTTCACCGGGCGTAGTCTTGCGGATGTACTGATTGGAGATGGCCAGCGCATTGGTTGCTATAAAGGTAGATGCAACTAGCGCTGCTACAACTGTGATCAAAATCTTCTTCATATCCCCCCCCCTTTTTTTGAAGTTTATATTATTTAATTTCGCTACGTTAAATGTATGGGCACCTTGTGTCAAGCATATGATTTTGTGTCTTATTCAGTCTGAAGAAATCATGGACAAAACACTATTGATCCGATATCAGAGACGACCTTATCGAATTTCGATATTCGGATTTCAGATTTGTAGTTAGATGGTGGCTATGGCGCAGCGGCAGCGCACCTGACTGTGGCTCAGGGGGTCGTGGGTTGACGCCGACGTTGAGCAGCGGTCACACGGAGGTGGCCGGTGCGATTACGGCGGTGACTCCCCGGAGTGCTTCGCAAACGAATTTTGGGTTTGTTTGCGAAGCGATTACGGAGGGGACAAATCCCACCGAGGTTTGAGTGAAAACTTGTGAAGCAGATGGTGGCTATAGTTCAGCGGCAGAACACCTGACTGTGGCTCAGGGGGTCGTGGGTTCAAATCCCACTAGCCACCCCAGAAAACGAAACCCCGCCTTTGGTGGGGTTTTGTTTTCTGGAGTAGTTAGTAGGTGTGTTGAATTCACTGGTTCTGACCGAGCGCGGGGACCCACGAAGTGGGTGCGCGAGGGAATACCCGAAGCGCGAGAGCGCGTAGGGTGAAATCCCACTAGCCACCCCAAAAGAGGTTTCGCTAAGTTAATCAGGAATATGTCTCGGATAGGTTTGCTTCGTCTGACGATTTTACGATTTTTCTCATGCCGAAAAAAGGGGCGGGTCGGATGACCCACCCCTTGATATTTGCGATATCTCAAAACTAGAACGTGGGCGCTTCAGGAAAGACAGTCGTGCTCGGGAATTGCGTTTTTGATGCATCAGATGCTGCAAGCGTTGGATATTCAACTCCGGTAAGGCTGATTCCTTCCTCTGTGCACTTCGTGATGTCAGCCGGGTTGGGCGGATTCCCCGTATCCGCCGGATCGCCGGTCGCCATAACACCGCAGAACGGAATATCATTCTGTTGGTCGGCGACGCTTGCACCATCAAGGTAGAAATGATCTTCGAACAAGAGATTTGTGCCGTTTGAGATGAATTGCGAGTTGAATAGCACCTGGTCAACGTCAACGTCGGTTGTACCACCGCCGGGGGTCGGCACCGGTATCGTTTTTATTGCACCAAAGAATGCCGCAGTCCGGAGCGTGGTCGTTGTGTTGGAATCAGCGACTATTCTGCCGACGGTAAGATCCGTTCCGGTCATCATCGTCCCTGACGAATAAGCATCGAAACTGTGCGCTGATGCCGCAGTGTTATCCCACGTGAAGTATGTCATCACATCATCGCCCATGCCAAGTGTCGCTACGGCAGTAGGATTGGCAACAAGGATAGGAGCCGCGACAGCTATGCCCTTACCTGAAGTGGTGGATGACGGAGCTGCTTGAAGATATCCGATCATAAGGCGATTATCGTTGAACCACGCCCTGAAACAGGCGTACTGGGATGAAGAAATAGAGGCAGTTCCGGAGCAAGGATCGATTGACCCATCGCCGTCGACATCATAATTGTAATTCGAAAAATCTATCTTCACAGTGCCGCCGAACGCCGTGCCGCTCACTTGCGTGGAAGTTGAAGTCAGCTGGCTGTTCAAAGCGGTAGAAATTCCGGAGAAGATATGATCGGATAACTTAGTGACCAGGTCTGCCATGTTGGTGGCAGTGGTTATCGGCGCGGACATGGTGCCGGTGTCAGGTATACCGGCCTTGGAAGCTGAAAAGTTGATTGTTTCGAGGTTTGAAGAAGAAACGTTGCTTACATCAACTCCGACGCTGTCTGGAAAAGTTGCGGTTGTTGTAGTGCTGCCGTCTCCGCTCCCGCCACCGCATGCCGCGAGACCGCATAAGAGAACCAGTGCCGCCCCAGCCGCCAACATCTTTCTTCCAATCGTGCACATATGCACCTCCTTTTGGGGGTGTATGCTGTTCCTAATTTATGAAATTGTCAATATTCGCAAGGCCACGTGTGATACCCACGCGATAATGACAGGGTTAACGCCCATGGGATAATGACAGGGGATGGAAAACATTAACCTGTCTATGAGAGAGACAAGAAGGTACGAGGTAATGCAGCAAGTGATGGCTGGGAGGAAGACAATGGCAGAA
>JBDRBN010000099.1:0-13641 GCA_043822785.1 Pseudomonadota bacterium | reverse complement strand
GCAAAGCGAAGCAATCCCCTTATAACCTGTGTTTGCGGGAGATTGCTTCGTCGCTAAACGCTCCTCGCAATGACACCTAGACATGAGAAAAATGAATTCTTATATTTCAACCAGTTAACACCTCTAACGCGACAGCAGTGGGAGTTTGGTTATTGGAATTTGTTTTCAGCTATCCAATCTCCAACCGGTCGTTTGCGTTCGAACAGATCAAAACGCACGCCTAGAGACATATAGGCAGTGAAATCAATTGATGGTCCTTGGCAGCTTACATCTTCGGCAAAACCTACTTGCCAGATAAGATCACCCCACTGCCCAAATAGTTTTCGTTCCTCACCCTTAAAGCCCACTATCAGATCAAGCGGAACGCCATCCCATGCATCTATTCCTGTACCGGTTAGAAGAGGTGTTCCTCCCTGGATTTGCACTATGAGCGAAAGACTATCTATGATAACTAATTCACCAGCCAGCATATACGCCAACATCTCGTTGTGCATGTACCCGTCCAGGTAGTCATTTCCACCAGTAACGTAGTAACCCACATTGAAATATCCATGCAGCCTGCGCCAGGATAAATCCAAAGCTACGCCCAAACCAAAGTCGAGCGCACCGTTTCCAAAACCGCGGCTTCGGCGACCAGTTGGAAATTTGAGATCAGCAAACCAGGCGATGGCTGGCCAGTCGTCGTTCTCGCCGGTGATTTGCCCTTTCACTCGCAGCGCAATATCGCCAAGCCCCCATGTGGCTGGAGGAAAGTTAAGGCGCGTAGCTCCATCAGCCTCAAACCGATAATGAAAATCATTGTCTACCGCAGCATCGCGACCCGCATTAGGAAACCCAAACACGCCATGAAAAGCTTGTATAAATCCATCCAAAAACCCACCGCTAAAATGCACAAATGGAACTTCAACGCCTACCTGCAGACCGTTATCTAGCCCATAGTCTGCCAAAACAGCCAAACGCCAAAACTCCATATCCAAATTGAGATCTGCGCGCGCATTTCTACCTTGCTCGAATATACTCGAGTAAGCAGAATCCACGCGCGTTTCCAAAACGCCTTCAGGAAGGCTTTCTGCACGCCTGGGCATGAGCGATAAAGTTTGAAGATACACAGGATTTTGATTGCGCGTGATCAGAGGACCTGTGCCCTCATATTGCCGCGCAAATACGGTGGATGGGATAAGGCACGAAAAAAACAATATGATGGTGATGAAATTTCGCCTCATTAAGGAACCTATTTAATTGCCAGCAACCCTTCGACTCGCACTGCTCGCTCAGGGCAAGCGCCATCAACACGCGAAACGGAAAACCGTGATGCATTACTGGTCACTGATCACTGGTTACTGGTCACTGATTTTGAAGATATCTTTCGGCATCGATTGCAGCCATACATCCTGTGCCTGTTGCAGTCACGGCCTGCCGATATACGCTGTCTTGGCAATCGCCCGCAGCAAACACGCCTGGCACTGAAGTGACTGTGCTAATCTTTGTCGTGATTATATAACCGTTCTCATCCATCTCCAACTGTCCTTTAAATACCTTGGTGTTTGGAACATGGCCAATGGCTATGAATACGCCGTCACATGCAACCTCCCTAAGCTTGCCAGTTTTTGCATGTTTAAGGCGCACAGCCTTCACCTCTTCTTTAGACACATCGAGTATCTCATCCACCACAGAGTTCCATGCAAACTCGATCTTAGGATTTTGCTTTGCCCTCTCTCGCAGAATCTGAGATGCACGAAGCTCATCGCGCCTGTGAATAATCGTAACCTTTGAACAAAAGTTGGTAAGATAGAGAGCCTCTTCAACAGCAGTATCGCCTCCCCCAACCACGCATACCTCTTTGCCCTTGTAAAAAAAGCCATCGCATGTGGCGCAAGCAGACACTCCCTTGCCGCGAAGTGCGGTTTCAGACTCAAGCCCTAGCCACCGGACATTTGCTCCTGTAGCGATAATTAGCGCCTTGGCCTCGATCTTTTCGTCGCCCACAGATATGATGATGGGCAAATTCTTTAAGTTAGCAGCTGTCACCTCACCGGTTTTAAAACGGGCGCCTATACGCTCTGCTTGTTTGCGCATTGCAGCCATGAGCTCAGGGCCGGTGATGGGCTCGGCAAAACCAGGATAATTTTCTACATCCATAGTTATGGTGAGTTGTCCTCCGGGCGTTAGCCCTTCTATGACTAGAGGATTTAAGTTGGCGCGAGCTGCATAGATTGCAGCTGTTAGCCCTGATGGCCCAGCACCGATGATCACAATCTTTTCACCCATCTAAACCCCCTGTTTAAAATTGCGGGCCAATTTCTATGAAACCTATTGAAAAAGCAAGTGCTGTCCTGGAAAATGACGCTTATAGACGAAATTATCAAATTGAAACATCCGATGTGCTCTCATCAATTTCGCAAATCAAACCATATTTCGCACAGTTATCTTTCATTGCCCAATGCTCATACAAGCATTAAAATGGCATGCTTATTGCTGATAATATACAGTGGTGAAAATTATTAGAGGTAGCATATGAAATACGCCGCATTCATAATAATCACAGCAATGTTCATATGTATTCCTTTATTTGGGCAGGAAAACAAAACTGAAGACGCTAGCACTGGCGCTGCAGCTAATGCAGAGGCAGCAGCAGGATGCGAAAAGTTAAACCTGGGATCTTGGGAGGGCGTGGAAACAGAAGAGGGAGCAGCAGAGGTAGTCGAAGGCGATGCGGCAACAGATGAACAATATTTGAGCGACAAGCAACTCTACGAGCAATCACAGCAGCAGCAACAGCAGCAGCAAAAGACTGAAGAACTGTTATGCGAGGAAAATCCAAATCCTGATGGTACAATCACCTGCTACGAAGGCGACAACGCCCTTACCTGCCAAGTTCAGGGCGAGCAGATACTTTGCCCACAGTAATAAGCGCTGCACATTTTCACTACACCCTGCTGCAATAGACAGCACCTCCTGTAGAATATTTCTATAGATATCATATAATTAGTTTCGGCACAGAACTTGCTTAATACACGAGCATGCTGTCTTACGTGTATTGTGCAGCGCTTATGGGCATAGACGCATCTATCGTAAAGGTAGAGGTGGATGTGCGCACCCAGGGCCTGCCAAACTGGAGCATGGTGGGCATGCTCGAAACTGCTGTGAAGGAAGCCAAAGACCGCGTAAGCAGCGCTATTAGAAATTCTGGTTATTCTCTTCCCAACCGGCAAACCCTTATCAACCTTTCACCTGCTGATCTTAAAAAATCAGGTGCGCATTATGATTTAGCCATAGCCATTGCTCTGCTCACAGCTGTGGGCGCATGCAAACCTGCACACGATAAAAACTATCTCATTGCTGGAGAGTTATCGCTCACAGGCAGCGTCTTGCCTATAAGCGGCACTTTGCTCATGGCGCTTGCGGCAAAACAGCACGACCTTGACGGAATAATTGTACCTTCTGCAAATGCATGGGAGGCAAGGCTTGCAGACTCTGGCGATATAATCGCTGTGGATACACTTGCACAAGCAGTGTCGACTTTAAACGGCGAAAAAAAGATTACGGCATTGCCGCTTCCTAACCCGAAGCGCGATCAATCTATAGCTACAGATTTGTCTGAAGTACGCGGCCAGCCATTTGCAAAGCGCGGCCTTGAAATCGCTGCAGCAGGTGGTCACAACATAGCGCTCAAAGGCCCTCCAGGTACAGGCAAGACCATGTTAGCAGAGCGCCTTCCTTCTATTCTGCCGCCGCTTACGCATGATGAAGCCATCGAGGTCCTAAAGATCAGGAGCTGCCATGGGCTGCTCACAGGTACATCATCACTCCCAACAGAGCGGCCTTTTCGCGCGCCCCATCACTCGGCATCATATGCTGGCCTTGTGGGCGGAGGCGGCGCAGGCAGGGCAAAGCTCGGCGAGATATCGCTGGCGCATAATGGCGTGCTATTTTTGGATGAAATGGCAGAGTTTAAAAAGGATGTGCTCGAGGTGCTCAGGCAACCTTTGGAATCAGGCTATGTGCGCATAGTGCGTTCTGGCATAAGCGTATCCTACCCTGCCCGCTTTATGCTCGTAGCAGCGTTTAATCCGTGCAAATGTGGCTATTTCACACATCCTAAACGGCCGTGCATATGCAGTGCAGGGGATGTAAGGCGTTATCGATCAAAGCTCTCGGGGCCTCTTTTGGATAGGATCGATCTTCATGTAGAGGTTGGGCCGCCGCCGCACGAAGCGCTGCTAACATCATCTGAAGAAGAGCAGTCAGATAAAATAAGAGAGCGAGTGTTTGCAGCCCGCGCACGTCAGAAAACAAGATACGGTCACCCAGGCGCAACCAATGCCAACCTTTCAGGCCGTGCCATACTCAAGCGTTGCGCATTAGCAAAGGATGAGCGCAATTTTTTAAAAGAAGCTGCACAGCGCATACATCTTACAGGGCGCTCAATGCATAGGGTAATCAAGGTGGCAAGGACCATTGCGGATCTTGAAGGCAGAGATGCAATCACAATATCACATCTTGCAGAAGCCCTGCAATTCCGCCCAACGCTGAGGGATTTTGAATAATGAATAGGTTCCGCAAAGGTGTCGGACCCTTTTATCAGCCTAACATCTCGATAACAAAAATGAAAAAAGCGTCCGACGCTTTTAATTCTGTAGAATGTTGATAAAAAAGGAGATTTATATGGCACGCATTCCACTCATCCATATACCCGATGGATTATATTCAGTTGTAAGCAAATGCAATAATGACGAATTTCTTTTTGATGCGGAAGAAAAATTTGATCTTTACCTAAAGCATCTTCTTCATTGTAAAAAGAAACTCGGCTTCACGCTATATGACATTGTTTGTATGTCAAACCATGTTCACGAACTCTATCGCGTTCCAAAAAATGGTTTCACAATCGCCGATATTCTACAAGCAGTAAAAGGCCACTTCGCTCTAAAGTTTAATAAAATTTTTGAAAGAAGCGGTCACTTCTGGAGAAACAAGCCCTTTTATCGAATCGTCGAAGATAAGGAGTATGCTTTCAACACATGTCGATATTATCATTTTAATCCTGTCCGCGCAAAGATGGTTAATCATCCTTCGAAATGGCCATATTCAGGCTATCGATTCCATGTAATGAATAGAAAAAGCGATTTGCTCGGCAAGCTGTTAGATGAAATCCCTGGTGTCGATTACAGTACACGAACGGACGATAAATACCCGCGCACTTACGACTGTGCAGTCGATCTTCTACAACAAAAGAGACAGCGATTTATTGGAAGCATAGGTTTTATTCAAAAGATGAAGAAAAAATATAGTCGATAAAACAGCACGTTATAGCCACGAAAGTGTCCGACACTTTTTTTAGTTGATAAAACAATATGTTGCAGCTCTAAAAGCGTCCGACACCTTTCTTAATCAATGTACAAATGGTGGGAGGGGGCAGTCGAGGGCCATGCATATCACTCGCAAAAGTTCTGCTTCGCGAACCGTAACTTTGTTATCAAACATGGCACAGTGAGCACAAGCATCCACCACTCTGCTCTTCACATCAAATGATGCGAGCGCCAACCTGTTAAGAGCTCGCTTGATATCAAAATAAGTCAGATTGGATTCCACACCAACAGGGCACTTGTTCTTAGCCATGTCCGCTATACGATCCTTGCCTGCATCAAACGCGCAGGTTGCAACCTGTTTGTCGCCTTCACTGCCCTCTTTTGCCAGCACACAAAGAAGTATGGATACATCAGCTAAGAGCGGGTTTATGGATTTGTAAACTACCTGGCCTCTTTTTCGTGGAGCGATGAGGCGATTCTCCAACATCCACTGAAGGGCAAATTCAAAGAGCGTAACCTTTGCATCACATGCAACAAGCACGTTCACACGGCTTGATATGCGGCTGAAATCATCCTTCTTAAGCGTATGTAGCACGGACATGGTCAACTCGAATATCGGCAAAAGGCATCTTGGATCAAGCTGTCTTACTTTTTCAAACAGAGATAAGAGGTCGGTCATCTTCTCAGGCCTTAAAAACCTTTTCATCTTCTCGAGCTGCTTTTCGCGCTCAGTGGGATCTTTATCCAGAAGAAGTGCATACACGACCATCTCTGCACGATCGCCGTCGCTGGCTGCGCTATGGATTGTTTGTGGAATCATCCTAAGAATTGATGAGCTCAATTTTAGGCTCATTGCACTTGGCCTTCCCACGCTCTTTATAACGCTATCAGGTCGCGCAGAAACGATCTGCGATGCAGATAGCGGTGACGCCATTCCTTCTGTGCTCGAAATGATGTCTGCACTTTGCAAAATTTGTCGTGCAGGTTCTTCTATCATTGTAAATTTTCCGTCAAACATAGGATCAATGCGCCTTATGCGCACATCCAAAGGAGGATGCGATGCTAAAAGCCCTGAGAGAAATTTGATCTTAATCCCCTGGCTGAAAAATAGGTGGCTGGCCTGCTCAGCTGAAGGCGCTTCGATGCGTGATCCAAACACAAGACCGCCGATCTTTTTAAGAGCGCCTGCTAAGCCTGATGGGTTTCTAGTAAACTGAACAGCTGATGAGTCAGCAAGAAACTCTTTCTGACGGCAAACTGCACTCTGTATCAATCGCCCTATAAAAGCGCCGATGTAACCGACGATAAAAAGAACCACTGCCACGAGCACCACTATCCCAGCGCCGCGTCCAGAGATCCTCTTAGTGCCCCTGAGAACATATCGCCCTACGATACTAAGAGCGAATATGCCAAAGAGTAAGCCGATGATGCGCACGTTAAGGCGCATATCACCGTTTAAGATATGGCTAAACTCATGCGCTATCACGCCCTGCAATTCATCTCGATTTAGATGATCAAGACACCCTTTGGTAACAGCGACGGTAGCATCAGTTGGGCTAAGGCCTGCGGCAAAGGCGTTTATGCCCTTCTCGTAATCGAGCACATAGATTTGGGGAACTGGAACGCCTGATGCAATTGCCATCTCCTCAACCACATTGATGAGTCGCCTCTCAGCCGGGTCATCGGTATTCCTGCGCACATAGCGACCACCCAACATCTCGGCCACTGTACCTGAGCCCTGCCTGAGGCTCAAAATCCTAATTCCGCTAAGCACGCCTACGAAGATGATAACGCTTGCAGCAACGATGAGGAATGTATGCAGATCCCACCACTGAAACACGCATTCGCCCTTCTTTGCGCAATTCCAATATAAGAGAGCAAATCTGCAGGCAGTATAGATAGCTAGGATTATACCTGATACGGCAACGGCAAAGAGCAAGACAAGCCGCTTTGTATTGCGGCGAGCGGCCTCCTGATGCATGAAGAAATCCATCGTGTGCCGATGCGACATGCCTTATCTCCTGCTCAGAAAGACACCTTTGGTGCTCTCTTCTCCTCTGCTGTTTCTATGGGCTTAAGAAGCTCTGCTGCCTTGAAATTGAACATGCCGGCCACGACGTTTGCAGGAAACTTTTCGCGACCGATGTTGTATGACATCACCGAGTCGTTAAAGCCCTGCCTGGCAAAAGAGATGCGATTTTCTGTAGAGGAGAGCTCCTCCATAAGCTGAATCATAGTCTGATTGGCTTTGAGGTCTGGATATGATTCGGATAACGCAAAGAGCCGGCCAAGTACGCCAGCCAAATTTCCCTCTGCCTGCATGAGCGCATTCATCGCTTCTGGCGCGCCAGGATTCGCCTTGGCAATATTGCTCGCATCTACCGCAATGTTACGCGCCTTGATCACTGCCTCAAGAGTTTCGCGCTCGTGCTTGATATAGCCCTTTGCAGTTTCTACAAGGTTTGGAATCAGATCGTAGCGGCGCTTGAGCTGCACGTCTATTTGCGCGTAGGCATTTTTATAGCGGTTTCTCAGCGTTACAAGCCCATTGTAAATTCCTACCATCGCGATGACGATAACAATACAAATGCCAAGGCCTAACAATAGAGTAACCATATCATCCCCCTTTTAGCTCAATGATTTGTAACTGATTATTCGATAAACAACATTGCTCAAGCCCAGTCAACCCAAATGACCAAACTCTAGCCCTTGACCACCCTTTCCACTCCTGCAATTAATGCATGCATGCCCGTAACGCTTATCACAGGTCCCATAAATTCCGGCAAGACCACGCGGATGTTAGAGGCGCTTTCTGCCACAAAGCCGGGCATGAACAGCAGGCTCATCGTACCGGATGCACTAACAGCCACCGAATTTAAGCGCTATTTTTTAGCCAAAAGCGCTGATTGCGCGCTCAAGGGAGATGGAATCATGGATTGGCACAGCTTTGTGCGATCCATAACTTCGGCCACAGATCCTGTGCTCACGCAAGGGCAAGTTACACTCGCCATTTTAGACCTTTTGGCCAACACAAAACTTTCCTACTTTGGCAGGGCCCAAAAGTCTTTTACGCTGGCAGCACAGTTTACAAGTGCCATTCTCACGCTCAAGTCAAATTGCATATATCCCACAGATCTTAATGAGATGATCGATTCCAGCAAATATCCAAATAGGCGCGAAGCAGATATTTTCAAGATATATAGCGCATATAAGAATAAACTCACAAAACTGGGCGCTTTGGATGAAGGCGATCTTACGAGCTTAGCAATAGAGAAAATTTCTAACGGGTCTAATGATTTGTTCTTAGAGAATGAGACTTTACTCTTTGACGAATTCACAAACTTTTTGCCCGGGCAAGTATCGCTGATAAGCGCTATCAAAGATGCCCTGCCCAAAGCCGACATCCACATTTCATTCCCAACAAACGATCTCTATGGCAGCTATTTTGAACAAGGCTTGATAAGTATAAGAAATCTCGCCGATCGCGAGATCAATCTCAAACCTAAAAATACACAGAAGCCTAAAGCACATGTGCTCATCGCCAGCTCGCCAGCACAGGAAGCCAGAGAAGTGGCGCATATCTTGTCTGGCGCACTAAATAAAAACATGTGTGCTTCTGACATTGTCGTAGCATCTCGCCCTGAGACAACTTTTATGGAATGGTTTCTTTCAGAAGCACATTCCATGGATCTTTTGCCAGAGCATCCAACGCTCGACGGTGCTACGGCCTCGCCCTTTATACACAAGCTTCTCTGTGGTGACTCTGTACAAAGCCTTCCTGCAAATGCACATGTAGATGAATACATCTCGCTTATTGAGCAAATTGCAGACGTAAAGGGGCAGGTTAATTCATGGATAAGAAAAATGAAGGGCCAAAGAGGACGCGGACGCGTAGCTGCCAGAAGCCTTACAGCAGCAGCACAGCTTGAGGAGACTCTTAAAAAGATAGCTGTAACTACGAAGTTTCTTGGAATTAAGCGGATGAAGCGTGAAGACTTTATTAAAAGTTTCTCAAACGCGCTTGAAGCTAATATCCGTCTCGCTACGCATCTTAATGCAGTGCTTCCTTTTCGCAACGTGCGCTTGGGAACACCGATGTGCATTTGTGCAAAACAGGTGATTATCCCCAGAACAATAGAAGGGATTCTTCCGTATATAAATACTGATGCATCGTTTTTTTCGGATTGGGAAGACCCAACAATTCGCACATGTTTTCCCAGCACCGAGGACCTGCATGCACGTGAAGCGTATGCATTTGAAACGCTTAGCGCAAAGTGCATTGATAAAATATACTTGCTCATGCCCTCTGTTAATGATCAGGGTTCAGAAACCTTGCGTTCTCCGTTTGTGGATAGGTTTTTAGATGAAACAGGATCACCCTCTCCCCTACCCCTCTCCCCCTTCGACTCTGCTCAGGGCAGGCATCTAGGGAGAGGGCATAAAGGATTGGACCGTATTATTGAAATTGAGACTGAAAGGCGTTTGGGCATTGATCCTTTAAAATCAAAAAACCCATCATACATGGGCCTCATCACTGAACCTTTAGCAAAGGATACTATAAGAAAGCGCTTTACCGAAACCGAGCTCAGCACGACGGCCCTCGAGCGTTATGCAAACTGCCCTTTTTCGTTTCTTGTAAGATATGTGCTTAGAATAGATGAGTTAAAGGAAGACGAGCCCGAGGTGCATCCGCTCGACCGCGGAAACATCGTGCACGAGATATTGCGGCGATTCTACAAAGAACATTCCCACGATGTAATCGCTGCGCGGTCTGATAAGCAAATAGCTTCAAAAATTGACGGCGTGATAAGACAATTATCAAAAGATGTTTGGCAGCAAAGCACAAAAGCAGTGGATAATGTCTCCCCAGGCCTTCGCGAAAGACAACTTGCCGATATCCAAACAATGGCCTTGCAAGTCGTGCACGCGGAGATTGACGAAGCATCTCATATAGAGATGCCGCTTATGCCTAAAGAATGCGAGTGGTCTTTTGGAAAGAAATTTGGAACAGAGCTTATGATCGATGTCGATGGCGAGCCCCCTGCTGCTATTCGCGGGCGTATAGACCGCATAGACACTACAGATGATAACAAGCGCTTTCTCGTGATCGATTACAAGACCGGCAAGACCAAATCCATATTGCAAAGCATCTATGATGGCCAGCACCTTCAGCTACCGCTTTATATCTCCTCTGTAAAAACAAACCTGCTTCCAGATGCATTTGCGCTGGGCGGACTCATGATAGAGGTCAAGGGCATGAACCACGGCGAGTCCACAAATAAAACAGAAGGTAAGACTCAGGGAATTGTAAGAAAGGCATTTGAAGGCAGATGTTTTAGAGTAGGAAGGGCAAAATCAAAAATCGATGACGATGAGTTTGAAGGAGCAATTGAGAGAGCAACAGCGCATGCCGCGAAATACATCAAGGCAATAAGGAGAGGTGAGTTTTTTGCGCGGCAAGATGCTGTGTGCGATTATTGCGACAATGGCGACACGTGCAGATACAAAAAAATGGCAGCCGACTGAGGCCCAGGCGCATGCCTATGAGAGCATCGATAGGTCCATGGCTGTGGATGCAGCTGCGGGCTCAGGCAAGACCGCTGTGTTAATTCGGCGCATATGCCGCATCGTTGGTGCAGATCCTGACAAGCCAGGCTGCACAGGGCGGTGGCATAAGCTCGATGGCGTTTTAGCCATAACCTTTACTGAAAAAGCAGCTGGCGAGCTGCGCGCAAAACTAAGGCCCTATGTTCCCTTAGATGAACGTTACAGGCTCGACAACGCATGGATAGGAACCTTTCATTCCTTTTGTTCACGCCTTATCAAGCGCCATGCTCCGCTTATCGGTTTGGATCCCTCTTTTTCCATCCTTGACGAGAATCCAGCAGGGCTTGAGATGCGAAAGTGTGTTCGCCAAACCCTGCTTTCACTTCTCGAACAAAAGGATGAGCATGCATCTTGTCTCGTAGATGCTTTGGAATTTAAAACAGCTGTGGCTGTGCTTGAGGAGCTGATGAAGTTCAGGTGGCACGCCTCATTCGCACTCAAAGATGTATCGGGCGACGAATGGGAAAAAGATGCTCTTTGCGCACTAGCATCCGTATTTCACCTAGTTTATAAAAATTACCTCGAAGTTCTATCGAACTTGGGCGCGCTCGACTTTCAGGAACTGGAAATCCGTGCGCTTAACCTGCTCGATGACAAGAACATAAAAGCCCTGTGCCAAAAGACATTCTCTCATATCCTTGTAGACGAATACCAAGATACAAATGACATCCAGACTGAACTGGTGAAGAGATTGTTTAATCCTGAACTGAACAAGCTCTTTATCGTGGGAGATAAAGCGCAGTCCATCTATCGTTTTCGCGGCGCAAACGTCAAATGCTTTAAGGAGATGCGCGATGAGATCGCTTGCGCAGGAGGAGAAACTATAAGGCTTGCAAAAAACTTTCGCTCACGCGCAGATATAATATCATTTGTAAACCTCTGCCAAAAAGATCTCGCAAAGCCCATGGAAGCGTGGCGCAGCGATGCATATCCCGCCCCTTCTGTTATCGAGCTTGCCATAAACTCTGACGGCAATGCAACTGCGCCAAGGCTCAGACAAAAAGAAGCGGATGCCATAGCGCACCTCATATTAGACTTCATAAAGCAAGCTCATGCATCTTATGGTGATATCGTTTGCCTGTTCAAAGCGCTCACTGCAGTAGAACCTTATGAGGCAGCTCTTGCACGCATTGGAATACCGTACCGTGTTTCAGGCGGACGCGGCTTGCTTTTGCGCCAAGAGATCATTGATTTGATATCAGCGCTCAGATGGGCTCATGATAAAAATGATAGAATGGCCATGCTGGGACTTCTGCGCTCTCCAATCATAGGCCTTTCTGATGATGACCTTGCCGTCATGGCTGGACCTGATGGCTGCGATCTATATAAAAATGTTCTATCTGATCCGCGCTGCGCGCTCATAAAGGAGCTCCCTGAGATGGCTTTGCACATGAGGCCATCAGAGATCATGCGAAGGGTTATAAATGATACAGGCTATGAATACATTTGCGGATCCCTTGATCCTTCGGGCGCCATGTTTGCAAATGTGGACCGGCTCATGACCGTTGCCAGAAACATCGAGCGCGAAGTGCCGACTCCGCTTCATGATTTTGTGGGCTTTCTCAAAGAGATGCGCGCGCAGAGCGCAAGGTTGGGAGATCCTCCGGCCTCCGATATCAAAAACGCCGTGCGCCTTATGACCGTGCACGCAGCAAAGGGTTTGGAGTTTCCCATAGTCATTCTGCCGGATTTATTTCACGGCAGCTCCAAGGCATCTGGCAAGTGGGTCTTCAGCAGAGGCAAAGGCGTAGCGTTCACAAAGAAAGATCCGCTCAAACCGTTTGGCGAAAGGATAAAGACCGAGCGCTTTAAAAAGCTAGTTGAACACGAAAGCGACGAGGAGATGTTAGAGTCGCAAAGGCTTTTGTACGTAGCCATGACGCGTGCGATGAATACGCTGGTGCTTGCTATCCATGATGGGCTTAAGAAGATTGGCACGTGGCACGAATGGGTGGGCAATGCCTTAAAAAATAAGAAAGGCGGCACGAAGAGAATTGAAATCGAAACAGTCGATACGCCCCCTTGTAAAAATTTATCCGATACCTTTTGTGTGCTCGATGCAGCCGCTAAAGGCCGCATGCACAAAAGGCTCGCTCCCTTCACCGTGACGGAGCTCGAATCCTATGACCTATGTCCCATGCAGTATTATCTCAAATATGTGCTGGGCCTGCCTTCCAGCAGCATCACCGGGGAGCAGGAAGAAATAGAACGCAACATATTCGGGTCCATAGTGCACGCCACCCTCTCGCATGCCATGGATGACGAAAATGAGCTGAGCCAGATCATAAGAGGAGAGTGCCTTGCCCACGGCGTATCCTTTGACGCGCGCATGACGGACAAGGCGCTAAGAGAGGTTCGAAAAGCCATCGACCTTGCGGGCCGGAATGAGATACATTTGGGCATGCGCGAAATGCCTTTTGAATGGCAAATTGCGGATGCGACTGTTAGCGGCTCTATTGATTGGCTAAGGCCCGAACGAGACGGCTTTTGCGTTATCGACTTTAAAACAGGAAATGCAGATCCAAAGCAATACGATCTGCAGCTTAAAGCATATGCGCTGGCCGCCGAGGCAATCACAGATAAGAAAGTTATCTCAACAAACCTCATATTTGCGGGCGCTGGTCGCACTCTACGCGTTGCCATGACAGATAAACGAAGGCATGAAGGACAAAAGCGTATCGCGCAGATCATCGAAGCGATAGGAAAACAAGACTATAACGTAAAAAAG